>DATDRD010000652.1:0-2706 GCA_035291925.1 Anaerolineales bacterium | reverse complement strand
CCGTGGTTCCCAACTCAAGCATCTTGGCATCACCTTCCCTGACCTGAGACGGCGAGTCCGACAAGGCTTCTCCTTTTACAGGCTGCCAGAGGAGCAGGTGTTAGAAGTATGGGACGCTCTATGGCGGACATCGCCTTATGGCGACGTGCTATTTGCCGCCCTCGAGTTCTACGCACCTATCGTTCGGAAGCAAGTCAGCCCTGGTCTATGGTCAGTGGTTCGTCAGTGGAGTAACCGCATTGATAACTGGTGTCACAGCGATGGGTTGAGCGCTCTCTACTCGCGGATTCTAGAAAGCTACCCTGCAGAAGTCTATCCTCAACTCATTTCATGGAATCATACCGAAGGTGAATGGCTACGGCGCATATCCCTTGTCAGCCTTATCCATTACAGTGGTAAAAATGCAGTCTTCCTGCCCCCAGAAAAAGTCTTACCTTTGGTGTCGAACTGCCTCGATGACCATCGATATTACGTTCAAACGGCGGTTGGATGGGTCTTGCGAGAAATGGGTCACATCTATGGCAACGAGATTATCAAATACTTGAAATCTCACGCGGAGAGGATAAGTACGCCAGCCTTTTCGCGGGCTATTGAGCGATATACATCTAAGGAACGTACCCGACTGCGTGACATGAGAAAACATCGCCTCGCCTGAAGTGTGCAATCTGGCTCGGATACAAAAACGGGACTGTGGCTGAACCCAGTCCCGTTTTTGATTCTAGCCAAACACTTCCGAGTCCGCAAAGCGCTCGGAAATCTACTCTAAAACACCGCTGTGCTTGCCAAAAGGAAAATAACCTGAGGGACGAAGCTCAATATCACGGTGGCAACCGCTGTAAGTGTGATGGTGAACGCCAGACCAGGTTCACGCTCAGTGACGGGGTCGCCTTCGCGCATATACATGTTGACGACAACACGCAGATAGTAATATGCGGAGACAAGGGATGTGACCACGCCGATGATGGCGAGGCCAGAATATCCACCTGCGATGACGGCGCGGAAAAGATAGAACTTGCCGACCATTCCCAAAGTGGGCGGGAAGCCGATGAACGAGAGCATGAACACGGTCATGGCGAGGGCGAGGGCTGGATATTTTTTAGCGAGGCCTGCGTAATCTGCAATTTCAAGGCCTTTGCCTTCGGCTTTTTCAAGCGCGATCACAACGCCCCAAGAGCCGAAATTGGTAATGGCATAAGAGACAAGATAAAACAAACCTGCGGCAATTGAAACAGGCATCACTTCTTTATTGCCGTACGGCACAAAAGCCATCAGGATGTAACCCGCGTGTGCGATGCTGGAATATGCCAGCAGGCGTTTGATATTGGTCTGTGAAATGGCGGTGAGATTGCCGACAACCATGGTCAACGCCGCGAGCGCCCAGAGGACATTCGTTATATCTGCAGAGAGGGATGGAAATGCGGTGGCGAAGACACGCAGTAATGCGGCGAAGCCTGCGATCTTTGCGCCCGAGGACATGAATGCCGTGACGGCAGTGGGCGCTCCCTGATACACGTCCGGAGTCCACATGTGGAAGGGAACCGCGGCAACTTTAAAGCCGAATCCCACAAGGAGTAGAGCCGCCCCAATGGTCAGGAGCAGGG
Source organism: Anaerolineales bacterium (assembly GCA_035291925.1). Taxonomy (GTDB): domain Bacteria; phylum Chloroflexota; class Anaerolineae; order Anaerolineales; family Villigracilaceae; genus Defluviilinea. The sequence goes on along the minus strand of DATDRD010000652.1, from coordinate 1,105 downwards.
TACCCCCTGAGCCTGTCGAAGGGCCGGGGGTCCCGTTTGAAGCGGCGGTGAAGATTCCACTCAAAGATGTGGTTCCCGTCGCACCGAAGACCAACGCAGTCCCGTAGACTACAAATCCAGTTGCGAATGCGCCGAGCAGGAAATATTTCACGCCTGCTTCTTCAGATTGGAGGTTGGGACGCGCGAACGCGGCCAGCACATACAGCGGAATGGAGAGCAGTTCAAGCGCGAGAAAGATAATGATGAGATCTGCGGCTTGTGCCATCAACATCATCCCTGTGATGCTGAAGAGCATCAGGACATAGTATTCGCCGCGATCAATCCCCATGCGTTTGATGTAACCGTATGCGAGAGCGATCCCAAACAAACCGCTGATGAGGATGAGCACATTGATGAAGGTGGAGAAACCGTCAAGGGTCACCATTCCGTTGAAGGCGGTGCCTTCGCGGCCGATCTGTGAAATGGTAAAGCCCAACGTGACGGCCAGTCCCAATGCCGCGAGGAATGCTGTGATGCCTTTGCGGTCCTTCGGAATGAACAGGTCAAGGAGCAAAAGCACACACGCCCATACGGTCAGGACAGTCAGCGGGAGGAGAATGTAAAAATCAGTTTGCGTCATGAACGCTCCATCCCTTACCCCTGCCCCTCTCCCAAAGGGAGAGGGGTTGGGGTGAGGGTAAGATACTACAAAGGCAACGCGGACAAAAGCTTCTCGACAGCGGGAGCTATCAAGTTGAAGAACGGCGCAGGGTAGAGACCGATCCAGAACATGAAGATCAACAATGGGGCGACTGTGAGGATCTCGCGCCAGTTGAGGTCTTTGAGCTCGTGATGTTTTGTGATCTCACCAGCAGGTCCGAGGAACATTTTCTGGAACATGTAGAGGATGTAAACCGCCGCCATGATGACACCGATGGCAGAGATGCCTGCAAACCACGGGCTGCCGATGGCCTTCGAGCCGAATGCGCCAAGCAAAATGGTGAACTCACCGACGAATCCGTTGAGACCAGGCAAACCCATGGATGAAAGAGAAGAGATCAACATGATCGTACCGAAGATCGGCATCACTTTCCACAAGCCGCCATAGACTTTGATTTCGCGCGTG
>DATDRD010000651.1:0-2584 GCA_035291925.1 Anaerolineales bacterium | reverse complement strand
CCGATGGGATTTGAACCCATGACCTGACGATTACGAATCGTCTGCTCTACCAGCTGAGCCACGGTGGCAAATTATTCAGCGGCGGGGATTATAAAGGATTACACATAATCTCGCAAGTTTTTGACAGTACAGCACGTCTATGAAAGCGGAAAATACTATGTTACGCATTGCAATGATTTCCTATCATACCTGCCCTCTGGCAACGTTGGGCGGGAAAGACACGGGCGGAATGAACGTTTATGTCCGTGATCTCACGCGCCAGCTCGGGCAAATGGGCATCCATGTGGATGTGTTCACGCGCTCGCAGGACGATCACGTGCCGCATGTTCTGCATGAATTGGGTTATGGCAACCGCGTTGTGCATGTACCGGCGGGGCCTGAAATCCCGGTTGCGAAGCAGGAGCTGGCAGATTACATCCCGGAGTTTGTGGAGGGGGTCAAGCAGTTCGCCGCGGAAAAGGATATCAGGTACGACATCATCCACAGCCACTACTGGATGTCTGGCATCGCTGCCGAATCCCTCTCCGAAGCCTGGGGCGGGACTCCGATCCTGCACATGTTCCACACCCTGGGCGAGATGAAGAACCGCGTCGCGCGCTCGGAGGCGGAACGCGAAGGCCAGTATCGCATCAATGGTGAGAAGCAGGTCCTCCGTCGCGCGGACCGGGTCGTCGTCGCCACACTGGCGGAACTGACCCAGTTGCGTTTTCTCTATAAGGCCAATGACCGCAAGCTTGTGGTCATCCCGCCCGGTGTGGATGTGTGTCACTTTTATCCAATCCCTGCGGATGAAGCGAAGATGTATGTGGGCTTGAAGCCCGAAGACCGCATGGTGTTGTTTGTCGGGCGCATCGAACCGCTCAAAGGTGTGGACACGCTCATCCAGGCCATGTCGTGCCTGCAATGGAAAGAAGAACGACCTGTGCACCTCGCGATCATCGGTGGTGATCCCGCCGCAAGCCCGGAAGAAATGAGCGCGGAGATGGCGCGCCTGCAAAAGTTATGCGATGACCTTGCAGTGGGGCAGACCGTTGTGTTTTTGGGAAAACGCGATCAGGATAAATTGCCCTATTATTATTCCGCCGCCGAGTTGGTGGTGATGCCTTCGCATTATGAGTCGTTCGGGATGGTCGCGCTCGAAGCGATGGCTTGCGGGACGCCCGTGATTGCGTCGGAAGTGGGCGGGCTGGCTTATTTGGTTCGCGATGGTGAGACGGGTTTTACGATTCCTGATCAGGAACCTGAGACGCTGTGCGAAAAAATATCCTGGTTGTTGAATGATCATCATCTTCATGAGACGATGAGCCGGCGCGCAGTTCAATATGCACAGGACTATGCCTGGGAGAAGATCGCGAAACAGATTGTAGATGTGTATAAGAGTCTTTTGGAAGAGAAAGAAAAAGTTCTCAATTGATTAACTACCGTCCCGCAGGCTCTGTTGTGAAAAACAGCTTCAACGCTGGGACCTGCACGTCTTCTCATTCACAACTCCTTGAAAGGGTCTGCGTGAGCAGTAGATTTTTGACAATCTCCTGCAGGCAAGGCAAAATCCTACTGGGAATTGCTGATTACACTTGAGATGTATTGCGGATTTCGAATTGAGCTTACGCCAGACTCGTACATTCGCTGATTCAAGCCAAAAAATCTCCTCTTGACGCATTCGCATCACTGGCATAGAATTGCGTCCAATATGCTTAAGTCGTTCTGCTGGTTTGCGTTCTACTTTTATTACGGCCTCCGAAACAGGATTGCCGTTGGTGGCGCTTAAGCAGACAGAACGAATCTGTTCACGTAAAGAGCGAGACCATACGGTCTCGCTCTTTCTATTTCCTTCTCCTCACCCTTCTCCCTCGCCACCTCCTCTAAGGATGGGAGAGGGGACAGGGGTGAGGGCTCAGGAGCAACCTATGCCAATCCGTGGAATTCGCGGGGCGACAACAGTCGCCTCAGACCAGCCCGACCTCATCTTGCAGGCCACGCGAGAACTGCTCGAAGCAATCCTGGAGGCAAACTTTGAAATGAAACCCGAAGATATTGCCAGTGTCCTGTTCACCGTGACGGACGATCTCGATTCGACCTTCCCCGCGCAGGGCGCCCGTCAAATGGGCTGGGGACTTGTACCAATGTTGTGTGCGCGTGAGATCCCTGTGCCAGACAGCCTGCCGCGCGTCATCCGTGTTCTCCTCCATTGGAATACCGATTTCAGGCAATCTGGAATCACTCATGTCTATCTGCGCGATGCTGTGAAACTAAGACCGGACCTGGTTGCCGCGCAATAAATTCCCAAATCAATGAGCACAAAGGAAGAAGAGACTATGTTGATCGTCATGAAACCCAATTGCACCCCCCAACAAATTGAAAATGTTATCGAACAGATCAAGGAAGCGGGACTCGCAGCGCATCTATCCCAGGGAGTTGAAGCCACCGTGATTGGCGCCATCGGTGAAACGCATGATATCCCTACTGACCGCTTCGAAGTCCTGGATGGAGTTGATATGGTCAAGCGAATCACACAGCCGTTCAAACTTGCCTCGAGACAGTTTCATCCTGAAAACTCCATCTTTCCAATTGATGGTTTTCAAGT
>DATDRD010000650.1:0-2997 GCA_035291925.1 Anaerolineales bacterium | reverse complement strand
TGAACCAAACTTTCATTGATCCATGATCTGCATCGAGCAGTTGGAAAACAGAATCTAAACAAAGGAGAAAAAAATGGAAGGTAAAGATCTAATCAAACGTGTCAAGGAAGATGATGTCAAGTTCATCTCGCTTCAGTTCACAGACGTGCTCGGCACAGTGAAAAGCGTGGACATGCCCATTAGCGGGCTGGAGGGTGCGCTCGAGGATGGTGTGTGGTTCGACGGCTCTTCAGTGGAAGGCTTCGCCCGCATTCAGGAATCTGATATGCGGCTGCTGCTCGACCCCGACACCTATGCAGTGCTCCCGTGGAGTCTCCCGGAGCGCCGCCGTGCGCGTATCTTCTGTGACATCTTAACACCTGATGGCCCGCCTTTTGAAGGGGATCCGCGCGGCATATTAAAACGATTGACCGCAAAGATTGCCGAACGCGGCTGGACATACAACATCGGCCCCGAGCCTGAGTTCTTTTTGTTCAAGGGCCCGAACGGTCATGGTGTTCATCCCGTGCCCCATGATGTTGGCGGCTACTTCGATTTCTCGGCAGGCGACGATGCAGTACGCGTTCGCACGGAGCTAATGGATGCTCTGAGCGCAATGGGTCTCGAGGTGGAGGTTGGGCATCACGAAGTGGCATTGGGCCAGCATGAGATCGATTTCCGTTTTGCAGATGCGGTCAAAGCGGCGGATAACGTGCTGACCCTGAAGTACACCGTCAAAGCGATCGCCTCGCTTCACGGCCTCACGGCTTCTTTCATGCCCAAACCGGTGTTCGGCATTAACGGCTCCGGCATGCACTGTCATCAGAGTCTCTTCGATGACAAAGGTGACAACCTGTTCTTCGACGAGAACGACGAATACCATTTCTCGCAGACCGCGTACTCGTTCATCACGGGACAGCTCAAGCACGCGCGCGGACTCGCCGCACTGGTGGCACCCACCGTCAACTCATACAAGCGTCTCGTCCCAGGTTATGAAGCGCCAGTATATATCGGCTGGGCACAGATCAATCGTTCGGCATTGATCCGCATCCCGCGCTACACACAGGGACGCAACAAGTCCATGCGCGCGGAATTGCGTTTCCCCGATCCGTCATCGAATCCGTATCTGGCGTTCGCGGGCATGCTCGCCGCCGCGCTGGATGGCATTGACAACAAACTGACTCCGCCCAAACCGTTGAACAACGTCAACCTCTATCATCTCGACGAGAAGGAACGCAAGAAACTGGGCGTGGGCGAATTGCCCGGTTCGCTCGCGGACGCCCTGACCGAGCTTGGCAAGGACAAGGTGCTTGTTGACGCGCTCGGTTCCGTTGCCTATGAAGCGTTCAATCGCGCGAAATGGGAAGAGTGGGACGATTATCGCCTGCGTGTAAGCGATTACGAGATCGAAAGATATTTGGAGATGGCGTAAGTTCAGGTTTCAGTAAGCAGTAGCCAGTAATCAGTAACAAGACCTCCGAGATTTTTGCGAAGCATCTCGGAGGTTTGTTATTAAAACAGGTCTGCGTGCCACTTCCCACTATTCGGAGCTGGGATTGACGCGACAGAGATTTGGCTGTTATGCATGTTGATTTTTGACGAAAAGGAATTTACAATAGTTCTGACTATACATAGTTAGCTCTCTGCTTCTGTGAAAAATACTCTTCTTCAAGCCGAATCACTGGTAAAGCTCATTGGTTACATAGTATCTTATGCGAGACTCATCGCTATCTCAACTAAAGGCAGTCAGCAATATTCTCAATACCCGTGCCAATCGGGGAGTTGGTCCCTTGTCTAAGGAAGAGATAAGAGCCAGGTTAATAGCCGATCTATTCTTTGTTGATAAATTGCTTATCCAAGACGTTTCACTTCTTTGCAACCCAATGACACCGTTAATGATTCGAAATGACCAACAACTCTTAGACCACTTGTTGAAATCACAGAGGATAGTCCCAGTCTTTACACATAATGCTAAATCATTTTCAGCCTTGCTGGATCAGTTGATTGATTGAGAGTCCGATGCTTTAGTGGGTAGACCCTTAAGAGAGTGTATGGAAATTCAGGTTTGTCCTGGCAATAGTCTCAGCATGCGATGGATGCTGGCAATGTAAACCATGGATTCGCTGGAAAGGGTCTGATGCTCGTAATCTCTACCTAATCGTCGGTAACGTCCGAACCAACCAAAGGTACGCTCCACGACCCAACGGCGAGGGAAGAGTTGAAATCCGCAAGCATTGACGTGGGCATCGGCGCGCATGAGATATGTCAGGTCTTGTTCACCCAACACCACAAACAAAAATCTCCTGCCTGGCAGGAGATTTTATTGGAAGGAGTTTTATGAAGCAGTTTGTTTTTTCTTTGGACGCGGCGCGGGCACTCCATACAACATGCCATCCGCGCTAATATCCTCATCTATATCAGGCCAGTGGACTCCATGACCATCCCCAATGATTTCATAATTTTTGCGCTGTTTGGATGTCGCTTCCATCAATCGCCACGACCAGACTAACGGCACGCTAATTGTACGTCCATCCATTAAGTGGGCGATAATAGAGTCGTCTGTTACATCGATGTTTTTAATTCTCGTATCAAGTTTAACCACAGTGTTCATGCCAGGCCTCAACAATCTTGTCGTGATGGGTATCAACCAGGGCGCGTATTCGGTTTAATTCTGATGGTGAATAGCCGTGATTCTGACTGAGCGTCGTCGGGTCAAGCCAAAATTTCTAGAATTTCCTCTCCGCCAACCGACTCGAATACCTATAACGAGTTTCTGCAAGCATTTCGGCCCCTTTCTCTCCTGGTTTGATTCTACCACTCGCGATATTCTCGGACTTCCCAGGTCTTTTACCCGAACCGCCTTGCCAGGCGCGCCTCTCCCGAGGAAGAGGGGACGGGGCGCTGCACTGAGCCTGTCGAAGTGTGAGGTCCATCCACAAACAAAATTCTCCCTTTGTATACAGGAGATTTTTATGGTTGTGTCAAAGAGGCGGAATACCCCAGATCTTTATTGTGCCA
>DATDRD010000649.1:0-3928 GCA_035291925.1 Anaerolineales bacterium | reverse complement strand
GCGCAGGTGTCTATTCCAGCGTAGGAAAAATCATCTATAATGGAATCAAGAATGGGTGAGTCCGAACCGGGTGTCTTCAAACGGGAAATCTCGCGTTGGACGACGATCCTTTGCCGCGGCGTTAATGTCAGGCGCAGCGATGGACATTTCGATTCGCAGAATCCACATTCGATGCATTTATCCACTTCGGGCGAGACGAACGACATGGATTTCAGATGGGTGATGTGAGTTTGCGGATCAGGGTTGATAATTACGCCCGGGTTGAGCATTCCCGCGGGGTCGAACAGTGATTTGAGGTCGCGCATGATGGCGTAGGCCGTTCCGCCCCATTCGGTTTGAACGAAGGGCGCCATGTTGCGGCCCGTGCCATGCTCGGCTTTGAGCGCCCCGTCATATTTGCCGCTGACCAGTTGCACCATGTCGCTCGTGAAGCGCGAGAAGCGCGCGATCTCGTCGTCGGTGTTAAACGACTGCGCGATCAGGAAATGCAGGTTGCCATCCTTGGCATGACCGAAGATGACGCCCTCGGCGTAGCCGTGTTTCTCAAAGAGTCCCTGTAAATCGGTGATGCCATCCGCAAGGCGCGGCACAGGGAAGACGATATCCTCGGTCAGCAGCGTGGTGCCGGGCGGTCTCATGCCACCCACGGTTGGGATGATGCCTTTGCGAAGTTTCCACAGCGCGGCTTGCGCAAGAGGGTCCTGGGTGAATTCGGCATCATGCAGCAGGCGCAAGTGCTTTAGGGTTCGCTCCGCCTCCTTTTGGAAATGGGAGATTTGCTCCGTGCTTTCAGCTTGGTACTCGACCAGAATGGCGGCCGCGCTCTCGGGCAATTGCCGCACGATCTCGGGCGCCCCGGGAACTGACTCCACAGAACGGAGCGAGGCCCTGTCCATGATCTCTGCGGCGCGTGCCCCAGACTCTCTCAGTGGATAAATTGCGGAGGCCGCGTCCTGGATGTTCCTGAAATACAACTGACCTGTATAACGGCGCGGATAATCGGGCAATGTTTTGAGAACTGCCTCGGCGATAAAACCAAGCGTACCCTCTGAGCCGATCATCAGATGAACGAGCATGTCAAGCGGTGTGTCGAAATCAACGAAGGCGTTGAGCAGATAACCATTGTTATTCTTCATCTGGTAACGGCGGCGTACGCGTTCGGTTAATTCTGTATCCTGCAACAATCGTCTTCGTAATTCCAGTAGGCCGTTGTGAATATCGGACGCGCCTTCACGGTATTGATCACCGGCATTTGGAGCGGCCGTATCGAGCACGAATCCATTCGGCAAGATCATGGTCATCGAGTGGATGGTGCGATAGGCATTCTCTGTCACACCGCAGCACATTCCGCTTGAATTATTGGCAAGGATGCCGCCCAGCATGCACGCGTCAATCGAGGCTGGATCAGGGCCGATGCGCCGACCGAAGGGCCTCAGCACGTTGTTGAGGAATCCACCAATGATGCCTGGTTGTGTGCGGATGAGAGCCGCTTCGTTCTCGACCTTGAACTGTCCCCAGTGTTTGGAGATGTCCACCAGAATCCCGTCGGTCACTGCCTGACCTGACAGGCTGGTCCCTGCCGCGCGAAAGGTCATCGGAATTTGATGCTGTTGTGTAAATTGAAACAGGGCCTGAATTTCGCTGGTCGATTCAGGTTGAACCACTGCCTGTGGGACGAGTCGAAAATACGACGCGTCGCTGGCATAGGCGATCCGATGCAAATAAGATGTAAGGATACGCGAGGGATGGATGATCCGAGAGAGTCCGCTGTGGAGATTCATAGGTGTGTTTCCTCCCTTATTTTACATTCTTTCACTTACGAATCTCGCTTCCCAAATGCCTCGTTCAAATTGGTGTACATCGTCTCGGCAGCGTAGACGCGGTCCATGATGGGATTCAGGCGTTTGGCCATGCGCCTGGTGATCAGCGGGATGGTTTTGCGTCCGTAAAAATGTTTGTAATATAACTGGTTGGCCCCGCCTTCATCCCACGCCCAGTTGAGGTGAGTGTAGCGCGAAGCGTCCAATGGACGTGTGTAGCCGCGCAAGGTCTTTTCCTGTTGCACGCTGGCATAATGCTCAAAATAGGTCATCACCAGTTCTCGCAGGTTTTTATGGACCGGCTCACGGAACCCCAGATTGACATAATTGGATTTGGCCACCGCACCCCAACGACCGTCCACTTGAAAGAGCGCGAGCACATGATCGTCATCCATGCCGGGCTCAGGCACGAGGTCGATAAGAAGCGGTCTGAATCCGATTCGCCATAAGGCTAGGGCTGCCAGGAATCCACCATCCAGGCAGTGACATTGCCTATCAAGGATCACATGGAGTGGAGAGCGATCGTGCTTCTCACCGATGTATGGCATGCCGTCCAGGTATTCTTGAATCGCAAAAGGCGTGTTGAGACTCTTGAATACCCTGCGAAGGTTTTTCGGGAGATGCGATTCGAAATCAGTTAAGAAGGACATGATGCTGCATTTATATCAGACAATTCCATATTCATATCCAACCGGCTGCAGTGAGCGAACTGCCCCGTATCCGCGCTCGGATTTGGGGCGGTTGTCACGAAGTCATGGAGAGAATTATTCGTATGCCAGTGTATCTTTCACCGTGAGCCGCGAGGCGCTTCTTGCGGGCAATGCACTGGCGATGGTGGCGAGGATCAATGTGCCAACCAGCCAGACGATGATCCCTTTCAGATCATACACAGGAGGCAGGGGGGCAGTGAGAATTCCCGTACCAACACCGAAGCAGAGAATGCCGGTGATCGGGAAGGATAGAAGAATCGCGAAAACCCAGCTGATCAAGCCGACGACCATGCCCTCGATGATCACGATGCTTTGAATGTCTCCGTTGGATGCACCAATGGCGCGCATCACGCCGATCTCACGCGTGCGTTCCAGCACGTTGATGCTCATCGTGCCCATCAGACCCAGCCCGCCCACGATGGCGATCAGGACTGCCATAACCATCATGAAGTAAACAAAGATGTCCGTCTGCGCTTTTTGATCCCGGATAAAAACCGCGCCCAGTTGTGCTGTTCCGAATTGGATTCCGCGCTCTTCGTAAAGCGCCTCTATCTGATCGCTGATTTTCTGTTGCGAGGCCACGTCATGCTCTTCCGTCAGCACCCGCACAGAGTAGACCCGTCCGGGACGACCGATCAACTCGCTGAGGTATTCGTAGTTGACGTAAAGATAGGGGATGCCAAGGTTGCCCGTGATGACGTAAGTGCCGATGATCTGCCATTTTGTTTCCTTGCCGTCAATGTCGATTGTCAGCCAATCGCCAACCTTCAGATCTGGAAAAATATTCAGGAGGTGATTGCCGATCACCACGGCATTCTCGTCGCCGGTCTTTAGCCAGCGGCCTGAAGTGATGACCGGGTCGATCAGCGTGGACGTGGAGGGTGGGGCGGTAAATACGATCTGTGTTCCGGCCTCCTCCTTGTTCATGATGAGGGTGCCTCCATATTGGGTCCATCCTTCCACGCTTGTAACGCCGGGCACACTTTGCGCAATCGATGCCACCTCTTCAAAGCGGTAATACCGTCCGAACTGGATGTTGATGTCTGCGAGGAAATATCCTTGAATATCCTGGATGGTCTTATCGAACGATGCCCACAGGTTATACACTCCCATGAAGATGGCGCCGCCCAATACGAGCGTGAACAGGGTCAATGCCAGGCGTGTTTTGCGGCGAAACGCGTTGCGAAGAGAAAGGCGAATGGGGCGGGAGAGTAATAACGCTCTCCTGCTGACCGAGGTGTGCTTCGGTTGTTTTGCGTTCCCGCCGATGCCATAGTCGCTGATGGCCTCGCGCACGGTCACGCGCACGCTGTTATACATGGGCCGCGCTGCCGCGAACAGTGGCACGACCAGCGAGACGATCGCCTGCTGTATGAAGGTGGCGGAATACCCTTTATA
>DATDRD010000648.1:0-4789 GCA_035291925.1 Anaerolineales bacterium | reverse complement strand
CATCGTGAGTCACAATTTGATATCTCAGCAGATTTACAGGCGTTGGCGACGATTGCGATGATCGTGGTGTGCGCCGGGGCGAAGGCGATCCTCGATCTACCGGCCACGCTTGAATATCTGGAAACGATGGGCGTACCGGTTGTCGGCTTTAACACGAAAGAATTCCCGGCCTTCTACTCGCGCGAAAGCGGACTGGATGTAAGCATAAATCTTGACAATCCGAGGGACATTGTCGATTTTGCAAAAGCGCATTGGGAAGCGGGGCTACAGAGCGCGGTCCTCGTGGCGAATCCGGTGCCAGTAGGGGATGCAATTTCAAAGTCTGAGATGGAACCGGTCATCGAGAAAGCATCCAAAGAGGCACAGGAGAAAAAAATCCATGGCAAGGAATTAACTCCGTTCCTGCTCCAGCGTATCAACGAACTAACCAAAGGGAAGTCCGTCCGCGCAAATCTGTCGTTGTTATTGAACAACGCGCGCCTGGCCGCACAGATCGCGGGCGCACTGCGCAGCAGGGAAAAAAAGAAATGGGCCTAAGATGAAAAACGGATTTACGATGTCAGCAGTCATTCCTGCAACAGCGTCGGAAATTTACAGTGCCTGGATGAGCAGTGACGGTCATACGGCGATGACGGGCAGTCCCGCAAATGTGGACGGCAAAGTGGGAGGAAAATTCACAGCTTGGGATGGATACATCTTCGGCACAACCCTTGAACTCAAACAGGATCAACGCATCGTTCAAGCCTGGCGGACGTTTGAATTCCCCGACGAGGCGCCTGATTCACGCGTTGAGATTGTTCTCGAGGAAGTTAAAGGTGGAACAAAGGTCACACTCACCCACAGCAATATGCCGAAAGGTCAGGTCGATTCCTACCGGCAGGGTTGGGAGGATTTCTATTTCAAGCCGATGAAGGAGTATTTCAGCAAATAAAAAAGCCTGCTCCAAACCTTGACAATTATAGAACAAGTGTTCTATAATCGACCTCAGTTGTCCACCCATTCGACAAAGGAGGTCGAGATGTCTACATACCGTACAAATGGAATTGGTAGTTTGTTCCGCGGTGTTATTGGGGGGCGCCGTTTCAGTCGCGGCGCGGCCTGGGGCATGATGATCATCGGTGCATTGCTCGCATTTGAGATTTTCAACTTCAGTACCACGCAATTCGCGCTGAGAGATGTCCTCGGTGACCTGACTTTTGCAGGCATGCGCTGGGCATCCATCCTCGCAGTTGCATTTTGTGGTATTGACTTTGCAGGCATTGCCCGCATCTTCACACCCGAACAGGGACGTGATGAACCTACCGAAGTCTATTATCTGTTCGGCGCCTGGTTCCTTGCCGCAGCCATGAACGCAGCCCTCACGTGGTGGGGTGTGTCGGTCGCCATTGTTAACCATCCCAGCCAGTCTGCTGGCGCGATACTCAGCAATGAGACCCTGACAAAAGTCGTTCCGATCTTCGTGGCTGTGATGATCCTGCTCATTCGTGTGTTGATCATCGGCACATTCTCACTTGCAGGCGACCGCCTGTTCACCACCGATGTGCGACGCGGATATAACAATCCGCGGCCCGCGCAGGGACAAACGTACCGTCCTGCCAGTCCACCCATCGTGCGTTCGGCCTCGAGTCTGAATCAGCCGACCGCGCAAAACAACACGTTCCGACCGGCCCCCAAGACTCCACAGCAGACATCCTTCGCGCGCCAGGAGCCGACCTATCACAACCTTTACGGACAGAGCAACGATCGCCCGAGTAACGATCGATCTTAATCTTACGACCTGTAAATTCAATTTGTCGAGTTGTTCTCGACAATACATTTCAAACCGAACTCATTTCGAGCTCGGGTCCCTGAACTAAACATGAGGAACCCATTATGTCCCGCGCTCGCCCGCAAACCCATGACGAATGGCAAACAGCCGCGGCCAACGAAAATGGCAGCGGCTGTTTGTCTGGTTATCTAATTCCACCGCTTGCAGTCCTTGTGATTGCAGGTTTCTTAACCTTGCTTGCCCTTAATACACCGATCCCAACTGCGGCGCTCCCGGCAGACAGCCCAACACCGCTCATTCAGCCTGCAGCTCTTTCCATCGAGGGCCCGACATCACCCACCCAGCCATCGGCGCTTTCAATAGATACTCCGGTATTAACTGCCCTCGCAGCGGTGTTCCCAATAGACAACAGCTCGACGTCATCGAACGGCCTCTCTCCCATCTTTACAAAGGAGGTCCAACATTGGGCGAATGACATCCTGCGGTGGGCAGCCGCAGCATACGTGGACCCAAACCTGGCTGCCGTTGTCATGCAGATCGAATCCTGTGGAGATCCGCGCGCGCTTTCACGCTCGGGCGCGATGGGTTTGTTTCAGGTGATGCCTTTTCATTTTCATCTGGGTGAAAATCCGTATAACCCCGATACGAATGCATTACGCGGCTTGAATTATTTGTCGCGTTCCCTTGCAACCGGGAACGGGAATGCCCGACTTGCGCTGGCCGGTTATAACGGCGGCATCGGTGTCATCTCACGCAGCGAACGGAACTGGCCCGCAGAAACGAAGCGCTATGTTTATTACGGCGCCCCGATCTATGAAGATGCGCGCGCAGGCGCTGCGTCCAGCCCCATGCTGGAAGAATGGTATGGAAAATACGGGGCCGGGCTTTGCAACCAGGCCCATAAAAGGCTTGGATTGCCCTGAGGACTAATTGCTCTTTGTCAACAAGGGCAGCCAGATCGCGAACGTCGTCCCCCTACCTTCTTTTGAATCCACTTCAATTCTTCCCCCATGTCGTTCCACAATCCAATTTGCAATCGAAAGACCCAGGCCAAAGCCTGTGGTCCTTCCGCGCGTCCGTGACTTCTCGGCGCGATAGAACCGCTCGAAGATGTGGGGCAGGTCTTCGGCCGGGATGCCAGGCCCGGTGTCCCGGCAGATGATGCGTGCCTGCTCTCCGATCCTTTCAAGGCTCAGAAAAACCTCCCCGCCCTGGGGTGTGTACTGGATGGCATTTGCGACAAGGTTGATAAATACCTGCTTGAGTCTGTCCCGGTCTCCAGTCACGTACACCTGATCGATTTCGTTCAGGTGCACTCGAACCCGGTTGCCTGCAAGGATGCTCATTTCCTGAAAAACTTCTGTGAGGAGCAAATCCAGCTCAACCTGTTTCATGCTCAGCGCCAGCTTTCCTGACTCCGCCTGTGCCAGCAACAGCAACCCGCCAACCAGACGAGTCAGACGCCCCGCTTCCTGATCAATGCTCATGAGCGATTCCTCATCGAGGCTTTTCATACGACGCATCAAATCCACATTCCCCTTGATCACCGTAAGAGGGGTGCGCAATTCGTGGCTGACATCGGCCAGGAGACGTTGCTGCGATGTAAAGAGCGCTTCGAGCCTCTCCAGTGTCTGATTGAAAGTCCGAACCAGACTCCCGATTTCATCATCCTCAGGCCCATGATAGGGTAGACGGCGCGAGAGATCGTCTGCGCGGTTGATCTGTTCTGCCGTTCTCGTAATGGCTTCAAGGGGTTTCAGCGTTTGACCCAATGTCAGCCAGGCCGCATTGCCTGTAAACAGGACTGACACCAGCCAGATGATTGCGAGAATATTCGTTAAACCCATGCGCGCCTGGTCTATCACATCGAGCCGTACGGCAACCTGCAGGACGGCGATTTTGTGTTCACCATCCATAAGCGGAATCGTGACTACACGGAGGTGATGATTTCCGGACCTCACATCGCGGTAGATGGGAGCTTCGGTCCGCAAGGCATTGGGGTCAAACGGTTTGTCGACGAATTCTTCCAGCGTCCGCAAACCTGACTGCAATTCATTATCCAGCCCCCAGACCTGCACGTAGACATCTGAACTGATATCGATCGAAGACAAATCAAGGTTCACCTGGCCAAGTGGATTGACGTCGATTTTGTTAACAATCACATTCGCAGCACTTTCCAGCGTATTGTCAATTTGATTGACAAGCAATGCATTGAAGACCATGATGACGGCCGCGGCAAACACAAGCAAAATGCCCCCGGTGAGCGTTGAGTACAAGAGGGTCAGGCGGAGGCGAAGAGACATAAGCAATATGTTACAGCGAGCCTTCGGGAAGCAGTCTCCTGGCTAACGAGGAGATTGCTCCATACCCATTGGAGGTTCGCAAGGACGATGGTTTTATTTATGGATTTTCACGCAATACGTACCCAACCCCACGCACGGTATGAATGAGCCGCTGCTCTCCTTCACCTTCCAGTTTTTGCCTGAGATAACGGATATAGACTTCCAGGACATTGCTCTCGCCGCCAAAGTCATAACCCCAGACGCGGTCAAAGATCACTTCGCGGGTCAACACCTGCTTTGGATGACGCAGGAACAATTCGAGCAGTTCATATTCTTTCGCCGTCAATGATATGGAACGGTTTCCGCGTGAGGCTTGCCTTGAGCCTGTATCCAGCGTCAGGTCGGCGAATTTCAAAACAGGCACGCGCTCGGGTTGTGTCCGACGCAATAAAGCGCGTACGCGCGCAAGCAGTTCATCCAGGTTGAACGGCTTGATCATGTAATCATCGGCACCTGCATCCAGGCCCTGAATGCGATCTTGGACTGTATCTTTCGCCGTCAGCATCAAGATCGGGATCGAGCCGCCCGTGCGCAAACGGTGACAGACCTCCAGCCCATCCATGCCTGGCAGCATCCAATCAAGGATCACCAGATCGGGAGTGTGGTCACGCGCAAGGATAAGACCCATGCGTCCGTCGGTGGCGGTATCTACTGTATAGCCTTCATAGGCAAGGCCGCG
>DATDRD010000647.1:0-2421 GCA_035291925.1 Anaerolineales bacterium | reverse complement strand
CCTTATTGACTTGATCATCCGCATTGGCAACCCTGACCTGTGGCATCCCGCCAAAGGCGGCGAACGCCCGATGGACTTCTCCTACTTTAATGCGGTCATTAAGAGTACAACCTTCCCGCCGTACGATCCCTGGTTCGCGGGTGGATATATCAACTATTACTATTATGGCTTTGTGCTGGTCGCCACGCCTGTGAAATTGCTTGGTATTGTCCCAACGATCGCATATAATTTCATTCTGCCAACATTATTTGCCATAGTGGGCATTTGTGCATTTTCAATTGGATGGAATCTCCTTACTGACAATGGCTCCCTCTCCCAGCAGGGGAGTACGGGGGATGAGGAAGAATCTTCAGCTTCCACAACGTACGCGAAACGTTCACTTCTTCGATTAGGCTCAGGGCAGGCCTTCATCGGAGGCCTCGCTGCTTCGGCTCTCACCATCCTCCTTGGTAACCTGGGCACCATCCAGCTTATCTTCCAAAAATTACAGGAATTTGGCGCGGCAGGCGCGTTCAGTTGGGATCGCACTATCTCTATGCTTCAGCGTTGGACCTGGGCAATTCAAGGATTTATACTGACTCTCAAGGGTGCCACACTCCCAATTGGACTCGGAGACTGGTACTGGAACCCGAGCCGCGTGATCCCTCCGGGAGGAGGTAACGAGATTACCGAGTTCCCGTTATTTACCTTCCTTTATAGTGACCTGCACGCGCACATGATCGCCATGCCGCTGGCGCTGCTTGCGTTGAGCTGGGCGCTCTCCGTCGTGGCCGGCCGCGCCAAATGGCGGAATCAACTTTCGGCTGGGCTGGGACTCGCAGTCGGTGGACTGGTCATCGGTGCGTTGTATCCCACCAATCTATCCGACACCTACACCTATCTGCTGATTGGTCTGATCGCACTTGGATATGCAATCTGGCGCTATGCAAATGTAAAAAATGAAAACGGTATTCATCCTGATCTGAAAAGAGTCCTCCTGGTGGGAGGCAGCGCGCTGGCATTGGCTGCATTTTCGATCTGGCTCTATCAGCCTTATCGTGCCTGGTACAGCCAGGCATACAGTGCTCTCGACCCGTGGAAGGGACCGTTCACGCCGATCTGGTCTTATCTCACGCATTGGACGGTGTTGCTGTTCATCGTCGTTTCGTGGATGACCTGGGAAACGCATGAGTGGATGGCTTCGACACCCGTCTCATCGTTGCGAAAACTGAAGCCTTATCAATTATTGATCGAAGGGGTACTGGTCCTGCTTGTACTGGTAATGCTCGTGCTTGCCTATCAAAAAATTAGCGTCGGCTGGATCGCACTGCCCATCGCGGCGTGGGCGGGTGTATTGTTGTTGCGGCCCTCCATGCCAGATGCAAAGCGATTCGTGTTATTCCTGATCGGCACTGCTCTGCTCATCACGCTCGTGGTTGATCTTGTTGTCGTGCGCGGCGACATTGGACGCGCGAACACGATCTTTAAATTCTACCTGCAAGCATGGTTATTGCTGGCAGTCAGCGCGGGCGCCGCGTTCGCCTGGACCCTCCCGGCGTTTTTCAAATGGCTGCCGGGCTGGCGCGTCTTCTGGCAGACCGCGATGATCCTGTTGATTTCCGGCGCGGCATCATTCACTGTGAGCGGGACGGCAGGCAAAATGCGCGACCGCTGGATCATCGAAGCGCCGCACACCCTCGACTCGATGACCTTCATGAATTACGCCCAATACGATGATTTCGGTCAGCGTATGGATCTAAGCGAAGATTACCGCGCCATCCGCTGGATGCAGGATAACGTACAGGGTTCACCGGTGATCGTTGAAGCCAATTGCCCTGAATACCGCTGGTGCACGCGCTTCACAATCTACACGGGCCTGCCTGGCGTTGTCGGCTGGAACTTCCATCAACGCCAGCAACGCGCCTTCATGGCCAATTGGGTCGAAGAGCGTGTGGCCGCGGTTGGCAACTTCTATAACAGTATTGATATCGATTTCACGCGTACATTCCTCAAAACACATGATGTGCGTTACATCATCGTCGGCCAGCTCGAACGCGCGGAATACACGCCTGAAGGCATCGCGAAATTCGAGCGATTCAATGGCACTTATTGGAATGAGGTTTATCGTGATACGAATACGGTTGTTTATGAGGTGATGCCGTAATGAGCCTGTCATGCTGAGGCGCCCTTCGGGCAGCGAAGCCTCTCTCTTCGTTGCAACCGGGACCCTTGGCGGAGTTTATCCTGGGCGACACTTGCTCTGCACCACACCTGCCTGATTTGCTTAGCAAATCACGGGCAGTGCCAGGGAGTGTCGGGGAGTGTCGCTCAGGATAAACTCCGCGAAGGGTCGCGGTTGCAGCGAAGAGAGAGGCTTCGCTGCCCGAAAGGCGCCTCAGCATGACAGGATTATTACGGCATCACCTCATAAACAACCGTATT
>DATDRD010000646.1:0-5329 GCA_035291925.1 Anaerolineales bacterium | reverse complement strand
GGCCGCGACCAAGAACATGACTCTTAGATTGGCCAATGAATTCGGCGAATATTTATCCTCCGCTGGTCGAGCAGCCCGGAACGATAGTGAGGGGCATACCGGGACCAAAGCCTTCCCCACCCCTGAAGTCATCGCCGCCTCCACACCGGATGAGATCAAAGAGAATATACGTGTGGGTTATCGCGCCCCGGCTATTCATGAACTGGCTGTCCGCGTTGCCTCGGGGCAGTTTGATCTGGAGTCTCTCAAAACGAGTGATTTGCCCACGCTTGAACTGCGTAAGGAACTGTTGACAATCAACAGCGTGGGACCCTATGCGGCTGCAAACCTGTTGATGATCCTGGGCCGTCACGATTTCATCCCGATTGACTCATACGCGCTGAAATTGGTCTCACATGAGTGGTATGGCGGGGAACCTGTCACGGCAAAGGAAATCGAAAAGCGGTTCGAGAAATGGGGCGAGTTCAAGGGTCTCGCCTTTTGGTTTTGGGATTGGAAATACGATGGATAAAGGAGGCGCTACGTGTTCGAGCATCATAAACAGCCGCTGGCAAGCCAATCTGAATTTGCACAGCGCATGGTACGATTTGGCCTGCTGGCGGCCGGGGTCATTTTATTTTCGCTGGGCATCGGCATCCTGGGCTATCATTATCTTGAATCCCTTTCATGGATCGACTCGCTTCTCAATGCATCCATGATCCTTGGTGGAATGGGGCCGGTCAATACACTGCAGACAAATGCTGGAAAAGTCTTTGCTTCATTTTATGCCTTGTATTCAGGTATTATCCTGCTGGCTTCCGTTGGCGTACTGGCCACGCCGATCTTCCATCGTTTTATGCATCGTTTCCACCTGGAGCTTGAAGACGATTAGTCATGGATCTGCTGCTTTCAAACAAAGTCGCCATCGGCGGGGCCGTCAATGCCGCGTTGATGAACCTTACGAAAGCCTGCAGCTCGGGGGTCAGGGACGGTGTGCGCGTCAACACGGTAGCCTTTCTCGCCTCTCCACAGGCAGCCCGCGAAAGCGTCCAGGGCGCGATCCTGGATGTGGATGGAGGCGCGACGCGGACATTATGAACTTTGGAAATGGCAATATAATTCGATAAGATCTATTCGTATCGGAGGCGATATGAGATGCCCGGTCTGTAAAGACAATACACTCGGCCCGATCAAGCTTCTGGAGAGACTCCCCGCCAGCCAATGTTCGAATTGTAACGGTGTCTCGATCCCATCCAACGCCTATCTCACCTGGCGCAGAACATTGGGTCGTGAATTGCCTCCAAAAGAGGGAGCCATCGAGATCGATCCAATGTGGGAAGTGAGGGAACTAAAGTTTTGCCCCGATTGCGGTCATATCATGGCCCGTTACAAGATCTTTCCTGATACCGGCTTTTACATCGATCGCTGCCGCAACTGCAACGGGATCTGGCTTGACCAGCATGAGTGGGAGGTATTAATTGACCGGAACCTGCACGACAACCTGAACGAATTCTTCACGCGCCCCTTTCAGGAGAATCTGCGCGCGGCGGAAACCAAAAATCATTTGGACAGCATCTATCTGGAAAAACTTGGCGAGGAGGATTACGAAAACGTCAAACAGATCCGCGAGTGGTTAAAGGATCATCCCATGCGGGGGATGCTGCTTGCCTTTTTACAGGCGGACGATCCCTATAAGGTTTAGATCCAGGTGGATAATTTCCAACCCATCCATTTTTTCGACCACCCTATTGAAGTCATCTTCGATACTCCTCCCGCGCGCGAGAAAAGCCCCGATTGTCCAAATGGATTTATCTGGGAAAGTAGAACTTATCGCGTAACTGAAATGCTCTCCTCATGGAGCGACTTCGCACGCCGCGGCACGCTTCGCGTGACACGCAATATGCGGCCCGCGCACGCGGCCATTGCATCCAGCCGTGGCTCGTTGAATGTGGGCAGGTTTTATTTCAGGGTGAAAGTGGATACAGATCAAATCTTCGATATTTACTACGACCGCGCCATGAAAAATGTGGACGACCGCAAGGGTCAGTGGGTTATCTATCGGGAGTTGGGAGAAGAAAGATGAGTTCAGAACTTCGGCAGCCTGCTTCCATCCAAGATCCCTCTGAGTACTCAGTTCCCTGGGCCGTCTTCGATGCCTGGCTGGGCGTTGTGATGCTGGCGATGATCGATGCCATTCTGCTCATTCTTGCATTGCGAGGCTCGAAGGCCGAACTTGTGCAAAGCGCCGGGATCGTCTTCCTTGAACTCGCCTATCTCCTGCCCGTCGTTTTAATTTTCGCGTGGAGACGCATCCATTGGAAATATCTGGGCTTCAGGAAATTTGGATCGAAGGTGATGGGTCTGGGTTGCGGTCTGCTCATTGGCGGTTACGCTGTTATCCTGCTGCACAACTTCATTTTGTTGAAACTTGGAATTGATACGCAGGGTGAATCGATCCTGCGGCTGATTGACACGCTTGAATCACCCGGGTGGTTCTTCCTGGTGGGGATTGTTTTCGCCCCGTTCGTGGAGGAAATATTTTTCAGGGGCTTTCTCTTTCAGGGCTTTCGCCAGAAATACGGATGGGTAAGCGCCATGCTGTTGAGTTCCGCGGTCTTTGCGGCCGCACATTTGGATCCGGTTTCGCTCATCCCGACTTTTATTCTGGGCCTGGTGCTTGCTTACCTCTATCACAGATCGAACTCGCTGTGGCCCGGGATCATCCTGCATTTTCTCATCAATGGCTCCAGTTTGTGCGCGCTATTTGCATCCACTCGTCTGCCGCCTGAATATTTTTCCAAACTTTGGCTTATTTGCCGGTCACTTATTCCCTTGTAATCAGCCTCACCTGGCTGTCATAAAAGAAATAGTCCCATGCCCAGTTGATGAGCACGACCAGTCTATTTCGGAATCCGATCAACCGGTAGATGTGAAGCAGGACCCAGATCACCCAGGCGCTGAACCCGCTAAATGAAAGTCCCCAGATGCGCGCAACCGCCGCGTTACGTCCGATCGCCGCCAGCAGGCCGGGATCCTTGTAGCGGAACGGTTCGGGGCTTCGTCCTTCTAAGATTCGCTGGATATTTTTTGCCGTGACTTTTGCCTGCTGCTGGGCGACCGTAGCCAGCATGGGCAATGGCTGACCCTCTCCATTCTCCAGGTAAGCCGCGTCGCCGATGATAAAGACTTCGGGATGCTGAGGCAACTGCAAAGTGGGTTCGACTCGCACCCGTCCGGACGCTGCCTGCTGAACCCCAAGCCGATTCGTGAGTTCGGCCGCCTGGACACCTGCTGTCCAGATCAATGTATGAGTATTGATTTGCGTTCCATCTCCGAGAGTGATCTGTCTTCCATTGTAGTTTGATAGTTTTGTGTTCAACAGCACTTCAACATTTTTGCTGCGCAGCAAATCAATGGTGGCCTTGCGCAGCTCATCAGGGTAATTTCCCATCAAATGATCCGTTGCTTCCATAAGCAGCACGTGCACATCCTTCAAATCCATTTGAGGATAATCCTTCGCCATCACATGGGTGATCAACTCAGCCAACGCGCCTGCCGTTTCCACACCTGTGGGTCCGCCGCCAACCACGACAAAGGTCAACAAAGCTTTTCTTCGGTCAACGTCCACTTCGCGGCTGGCTTTCTCGAACATCTCGAGCAGGTGATTGCGTGTGCTGACCGCGCTCTCGATATTCTTTAGCTGAAAACTGTTCTGCTCAACAGTGCTCATTCCGAAGAAATTCGTCTGTCCGCCAATTGCGAGCACCAGATAATCATAGGCCATCACTGAACCATCCATTTTTACATAACGAGATTCAAAATCGATGGCCGTCACTTCGCCCATGTGGAAGGTTAGATTCTTTTGTCTGCGAAATATGGTCCGCAACGGGTAGGCGATCTGCGAAGGGACAAGGCCCGCTATGGCGATTTGATACAGCAGGGGCTGGAATAGATGATAGTTATGCCTGTCGATCAGCGTGATTTGCACCGGCGCGTTTACCAGCCTGCGCGCCGTCTCCATTCCGCCAAACCCCGCGCCAACGATGATAGTGTGTGGGAATTTTTGAGCATTCATTCTACCTGCCTTCTATTTGTGAAATATCACACAAATATTATAACCAAGTAGGTCTGGATTGTCAAATTGTTTTGGAGAACTAAAGGCGATAAACCAAACTTTCCCCAAGATGATTTGCTCAATAGAATCAGGCCTGCCCTGCCGAAGGTGATCCCGGAATTCAGTTTTGCTAAGTGCTTATAGTTGCCAGAAGCGGAATCGGTCAAACCCAATTGTGACCAGGTTCCAATCCACTCCCAGAATTGAGGAGAAAATGGAGACCGCACCCCAGAACAGGTTTGAAACAAAGGGGATATACCAGAATGCGAGCAGGATGATCCATATGGCCGCGCCGCGGAAGCGGTCTACTTGCTCGCGGATCATGGGGCTGAGAAAGGGTTCGATGACACCGTAGCCATCGAAGGGTGGAAGAGGGATAAGGTTGAAAAACACTGCTGATACCTGGAGAACCAGCAGGAACGAAAGCCCGGGCCAAATGCCTGAAGGGGTGACCGGGGAAGCGCGCAGGATGATGGCAAGAATCACAGCGACCAGCAAGTTCGAAAGAGGACCCGCTAATGACATGGCGCTGCGCCAGTAACGATTGCGGATGAGCTCTCTTTCGATATATACGGCGCCGCCCGGCAAGCCGATTCCGCCCAGCAGGAGAAATACCAGTGGCAGGATGATCGAAAAAACCGGATGAGTATATTTAAGCGGATTGAATGTGAGATAGCCTTTTTCGCGCACCGTGTAATCGCCGCCATAATAAGCCACAAGCGCGTGAGAAAACTCATGAAGACAGAGGGAAAAGATCCAGCCGAAGAGGACAATGGCAAAGGTCATGGTCAGGCAATTATAATCGCTTACTCAGCATATACTTTTGGGACGAGATTGTTGTGATAGAAACGCCCGGGGTCTTTCATGCTTTCGCCCGCTTCGATGAACGCCGCGAAGTGCATGACCGCATCGAGCTTTCCATCGGTCAGTGCTTTGGCAAGCGCGCGGCTGTCTGACAGATCGGCTTCGATAAACCTGGCGCCCTCACGCACCGCGGCGCGATGACCTGTGACGAGTGAATCATACACAGTGACGGAATGTCCCGCGTTTATTAATGCCTCTGCTGTAGCTGAGCCGATGTAGCCCGCTCCGCCGGTGACGAGAATGTTCATAAAATCTCCTGAATGGGGCGGATTATAAACGTAATCGTCGTTCGATAAAGCGAAATACTAGCTATGGATCGAAAGTCGTGTTGTTCCATCCCTCCGCGTACCATCGGATATATTCCTCCACATG
>DATDRD010000645.1:0-3091 GCA_035291925.1 Anaerolineales bacterium | reverse complement strand
GCGATGGTCAAGCGGCATGCCGTGTAACGCAAGAAGGGGACGACCAGAGCCAGCTTCCTCATAATGGATTGTGACATCCTTGACCCTGCATTCCATAATTCACCTTCCTCTCTGAGCAATCGCGCTGAGCAAGATCATATGTTTTAGCCCAACCATGATTTATGTGCCACCGTTCTGTGTTACTTCCTGTAAATAGAATTATACGCCTGCAATCTAACAAAATACAACAACGCGCGCTAATTCGACTCAATGAGTTCCATCACCCTCCATTCGTAAATCAAGGCATCAAGTCTTGAAAATCAAGTCCAGATATCTTTTGAGCATGTCGCTCACCAAACCTCGCAATGGAAGGGTCGCGGCCATACCATACATGGGAGCCATTGTCCCTTTTTCTTGAGGATGTCCACTTACGTAGGTGACCGCCTCTTTGAGATCCTCGATAAATCTTTCTGCCACGCCCGGTTGTGTATGTCGCAATGTGATACACAAGTGCACACACGAGGGTTTATGCAGGCCGTTCAGGCTCCACTTTTTTCGGGTCATGTAATTGAGCACTTTGTAGATGTCAAGCGATTCCGATGCAAATGCAACGACGAATAATGGGTCGCCAAGAATGTGCAATTCGGGAATCTGGCGAATTCCGTTCTTGATGGCTTCGGCTGCTTCAAGGATCCCTTTGGTTGCAGCCAGATAGCCCTGCGCGCCGATGGAGGTCAGCGCAGCCCAACAGGCCGCGCTCAACGCGCCGGGGCGGCTGCCCGCGAAAGTGGGTGAGAAGTACAACCCGCCGGGCCAATCCGTGGCGGTGTAGTACTGGTAATGCAGTAGTTCGCGGCTGCGATACAAAATGACTGAGGTGCCTTTCGCGGCATAGCCGTACTTGTGCGTATCTGCGGAGATCGAGGTCACACCTCGCAGGCGGAAATCAAAAGATGGGACTGGAAACCCCAGCTTTTCTGCCCACGGCAGGACAAAGCCGCCCAGACACGCGTCCGTGTGAAAGCCAATTCCGTGTTCACGCGCAATTTCAGACAATTCCGTGATTGGGTCAATCGCGCCGTGTGGGAACGAGGGCGCTGAGCCGACGATGACAATCGTATTTGGCGTGATCGCTCGCCGCGCGGCATCCACCTCCGCGCGGAAGTTCGCGTCGATCGGAAGGTGGATCGTTTTGATGTCGAAGTATTGACTGGCTTTGTCGAAGGCAGCATGCGCTGTCACAGGTACGATCATCTCGGGTTTGGTAATGCCTTTCTGCTCACGTGCCCGGTCGCGATAAGCCTTCATTGCCAGCAAAACGCTTTCCGTGCCACCGGACGAAACCGTGCCGCAAACCTCCTGACCTGCCCCGCCCAGCATGCTCGCTGTCATCGCCACGATTTCCGCCTCGAACTTGGTGATGCTCGGCCAGACGTCCGCATGGAGTGGATTGCTTTGAGAGTTGATGGCGTAGACCTGGTTGAGGAAATCAATATGCTGAGCATCACCATGATAGACGGCGCCTGAGACGAACCCATCCTTCCACTGCGCCTCCTCGTGCGCACGCATCGCTTCCATCTCGCTCAGGATTTCAGCGCGGTCGCGCCCGACTTCGGGAATCCGCGTGAAGGAAGTGAACTTATCCTTGTAAGGCTTGACTGAACTTTCCAGTTCAGTCATCATTTCGTCATACTCCTTTTCGATCCGTTGATTGACGGCGGGTATGGCTTTGAGTCCCCTTTCCGCTGATGCCAGGAGGCGTG
The DNA here is from genome assembly GCA_035291925.1 of Anaerolineales bacterium. GTDB lineage: Bacteria > Chloroflexota > Anaerolineae > Anaerolineales > Villigracilaceae > Defluviilinea. Next base: position 1,349 of record DATDRD010000645.1, on the reverse strand, counting down.
GACTTATTCTCCCCAGTTGTTTTATGAGAAAATCTTTCAAACCCATATTGGCCTCTACCTGGTATTCCGAGAACGATTCAGGCGCGCATAAATCCTGCGGTTGCTTTCATAGATCGCTATGAACTCATCAAAGAGCTCATCATAGATCTTGCGATGATCGGGATTTGGTGTGTACGTATTGGCAATGGGCACTCGTGATGCAATGTCCTCGTAACTGAGATAACCCAGGGCTGCTAAAGCCAGCAGCGCGGCGCCGCGTACATTTACCTGGATTGGATCCTTGACCTGGCGAATTGTGCGGTTCAAGATATCAGCATGGATCTGGCACCAGATATCTGACTTCGCGCCACCCCCGACCATGTTGACTGCCTCCACGCGCCGCTTGATGAATTGCTCCACATATTTCAACAGCCAGCGGGAGTTATAGGCCACGCCTTCAAACACCGCGCGAACCAGGTGCTGACGCGTCGTATGAAGGGACTGGTTGAAGAATCCGCCGCGTACGAAGCGATCATCAACTGGCGTGCGCTCCCCGTACAGCCACGGCGTAAAGATCAGCCTGTCACTGCCCGCGGGTGCGCGTGCGGCGATCTGGTCGAATAATTGATACACATTCGGCGGTTTCGCGCCTACGGACAGTTCATCTTGATAAAACAGGAGATTGTCGCGCAGGAATTGCAGGCAAACCCCTGCACATTCCTGTTCGTCGGTGAGCAGGTAACGACCCGGCACCGCGCAGGGGAGCGCAGCCAGGTTGTGTAATAGATCGGTTTTTTTGAACGGAACATGGCAGGTGAACCAGGACGATGTCCCGATGTACAGATGCGTTTCATAGTCCCGCACCGCGCCGGACCCGACGGCTGCCGAGTGGATATCCGGCGAGCCCATTATTACCCGGACATCTTCCCGTAATCCCCATTCACGCGCGATCTGAGGACGCAGTGTGCCCAGCACCTCATTCGGGCGTTTAAGGTCCGGCAACTTGGTGCGGTCAATTGTGGAAAGTCTCACCAGGGGATCGGCATATGTGACATTCGCGATGTTCCGGTTATCGGTCAGCCAATGTAAGGTGATCGAACCGAAGGAGGCGGCCAGGCAGCCGGTCAGGCATAGACCGATATAATCCACCGGTTCGAGAAACTTGCAGGTACGTTGATATATTTCGCGCTGGGAAAGCTCTTGAGGTGGATACAACTCACCGGCGGTGTTCCGGGGAACGCCGGCAAGGATCCGATCGCCCACATCCTGTATTTGAAGCACGCACACCCCGAAATATATCAACGTACCTGCAAGTTCCTCGAACCGGTGGATTATATCGGTCTATGCCTGACCGGCTGCCTGGCCGCCTC
>DATDRD010000644.1:0-2069 GCA_035291925.1 Anaerolineales bacterium | reverse complement strand
TGACCTACGGCTGGATGATCATGCAGGTGCCTGAGACTTTGCTTGGGACTGCCATCGCCACCGCGCTGCTGCCAACTCTTTCCCAGTTCGCCGCACGCGCAGACTGGCACAGTTTCCGTTTAACCATCGAGAAAGCCCTCCGTGTTTTGATCGCGTTAACCCTTCCTGTGGCGGCAGTGATGGCAGCCGGGATCCATCCGCTCGTGCGCGCCGCGTTCGGGTTCGATGAAGCCGGCTCCAGCCTGCTCACATGGACGACGCGCATCTACCTGCTTACTCTTTGCGGATTTTCAATTCAGGAGATCGCGGCGCGTTCATTCTACGCGCGCAAGGAGGCATGGTGGCCTTTCTGGGGTGTGGTCATTCGTTTTGTGATCTACCTCGTGCTGGGTCTGATCGCGTTGAATTTCTTTGCCTCCACCGGAGCACCCGCCATCGCGTTTGCAGAAATCGCCCTGACCGTCGAAGCCATCATCATGTTCATCTGGTTGAGCCGGAAAATGTACGAACCGATCGCGGTTAACGGGGCATTGTTCAAGGGAATAGGTGCAGCCCTGCTCGGAGGTGTGACAGCCTACAGCGTGGCGAGATTCGTTCCCGGATCCGCAGTATGGACCGCATTGCTGGGCATGACCGTTGGCGGATTGATCTGCCTCCCTCTCATCTGGTCCGAGATAAAACTACTCCTAAAACTGTAAAAATAACTGCTGATATAATAACGCCCATGTCTGAAAACCTTGGAAACACACAACCAAATATAAGAATAAACAAAAACATGCGGGGACGCTCAATTTTGTTCAATGCCATTGGATCGATCATCATCCTTGTGCTTGCCGTGTTGGGAGGGTATCGATCAGGGATCTCGATCCGCACAGACGCACAATCTGCTGTGATCTCGCAACAGCTTGGCGAGCAATTCCAGTACGCGCTTGTGGATATCGAGTTCGGACGATATGAGAACGCCCAGCAACGCCTGGAGTTCATCATCGCGCATGATCCTGCATTCCCCGGTGCGCAGCAGAAACTGACTGACGTGCTGGTGTTAAGGAACGCGCCAACGCCCTCACCAACTCCCTCGCTCACACCCACGCCTGATTTTACCGGCGCAGAACAAGCCTTTGGGCGCGCGGGACAATTGATCGCCGCGCAGGATTGGCCCGGTGCCATCGGCGCCCTCGATCAAATGCGCAAACTCGACCCAAACTACCAGACTTCACAAGTGGATGGTATGTATTATTTCGCGTTGCGCAATTATGGGTATGACTTGATCACCAGACAGGGCAACCTCGAGGGCGGCATCTATCAATTTACGCTCGCAGAACGGTTCGGGATGCTGGATCGCGAAGCAAATGGTTTGCGCGAAGGCGCGCGCTATTATCTGATCGGAGCTTCTTTCTGGGAACTGGATTGGCAACAGGCTTTGTTCTACTTTGATCAAGTCTATCGCGGCTGGTCCGGCTTATGGGATGGCACCATGACTGCCTCTGAACGTTTCTTTTTCGCGTCCATGCGTTATGGTGATCAACTGCTCAGCGAGGGACAATATTGCGATGCGGTCACCCAATACCAGAATGCACAGGCAATCGGTCCACTGGACAGACAGGCAAGTGATGGATTTGAAGATGCCTATATAGCCTGCTTCCCGGCAACCGAGACCGCTTCGCCTACAGCCACGTTCTCGGTCCTTCCCACAGACACACCGACCCTTGGCGCTCCTCTCCCGACGGATACGCCCGCCCTACCCACAGAGACTCCAACTCCCACACCCACTCCATGATCACCACTCCGCCCAGCTGGGCGCTGGCGCTCACATATTGGTTGCATCTGCTCGCCACCGTCACGTGGGTCGGCAGTCTCGCTGGAATTTCGTTCCTGGTCCTTCCAGCCATGAAGCGCTCACTCAAGCCCGATGTGCAACTTGTGTTTATTGAAGCCCTGCAAAAACGACTGGAACCCATCGCATGGTTCAGTATGAGCCTGCTGTTAATCACAGGCTTGTTCCAAATGAGCGTCAACCCGCATTATGATGGCTTTCTCTCGATAAGCACACAATGGTCATTAGCCATCCT
>DATDRD010000643.1:0-7068 GCA_035291925.1 Anaerolineales bacterium | reverse complement strand
AAGCGGGTCGAATTCATCGAATTCAATGATGGATGTTTTCTTCATGCCCGCGCGGCGCGCTGCCTCAGCAAAGATATGCGCCCGCTCGCCCAGAGTGAGCAGAACATCGGCCACCTGCGCGGCGCGCAGACCGACCATCTCATGTCCGCCGCGCTCGTAGGGGCCAAGTTCAAGCATGTCACCCAGCACGGCAACTTTGCGCCCGTCCAGTTCACTGAGCAGGTTCAGCGCGGCAAGCATCGATTCCGGGGACGCATTATAAGTATCATCAAGCAATAGCGCGCCTGTTTGACTTCGAACTGCGGCGAGACGCAATTGGGTATGTCCCTGATTGAGACCCTCCAGAATCTCCTGCCAGTTCATTCCCTCCGTGAGACCAATTGCCGCGGCGCGCAGTGCGGTATGAACCGAGTGGCGGCCGATCAGCGGGATGCGCACATGTAGCGTCTCGCCCCGGTAATGCAGGCGAAAACGAATCCCCTCCAGACCAAGCCCCATGACATTATCGGCCCACAGATTCGCCTCCGGCGACAAACCATAAAAGAAAACACGCGCCTTTGTTTTTTCTTCCATTTTGCGGACCCAGGGATCATCGAAGTTCAAAATTGCGACCCCTTCAGGAGCGGGCGGCAAGGCCTGGACCAGTTCTGATTTTCCGCGCGCGATGGCCTCCTGCGAGCCCGCTCGTTCCGCATGGACAGTGCCGATATTCGTCACAATGCCTATCTGTGGAAGGGCGATATCGCAAAGGAAAGCGATCTCGCCGGGCACGTAAAATCCCATCTCCAGCACCGCGCGTTGATAACCCGAACTCAAGCGAAGAATTGTAAGTGGCAAACCAATCTCATTGTTCAAATTGCCCGGACTCTTAAGCGTTCGATAACGCGTGCCAAGCACTTCAGCGACCAATTCCTTTGTTGTGGACTTTCCAACGCTGCCCGTAATGCCGACCACCCGCAAATCGAGTTTCCGACGCCAGTAACGCGCGATCTGTTGCAGGGCAGCAACGGTATTGTCAACACGCAGGCACAGCGGCGTCGTGAAATCCTGCCCGGAAAACGAATCGGCGGATGAAACGGAACGCAGGTCGAGGGTCCGGAAAGATGTGTCCATATCTCGTTGGGTTAACGCAAAAGAGGCCCCTCTTCTGAAAGCTTCAGGAATGAATTCATGTCCATCCGCCCGCTCGCCAGGAATGGCAACGAACAGCGAGCCGGGAATCACCTGACGCGAGTCGACCACCGCCTCGGTAATCACCATTGTGGCCTGTGGACGAAAATTCGTAAGGGCCTCGATTGCATCCGCGATAGTCAGCATATTATCTTGACCCAAATTGACTGCGAACAATATCAGGCGGGATGTTGAGCAGGATTACGGTTTGCTCGGCAACCTGCGCGAAGACGGGCGCGGCGGTTTCAGAACTCCAGATCGATGTACTTGGTTTCTGAAACCAGACATAAACCATGAACTGCGGGTCATCCACGGGTCCCCAACCGATAAAGGATGCATTGGTATGGAATGCGTCGTAACCGTACTCTGTTGGGATCTGCGCGGTGCCTGTTTTTCCTGCCACGCGATAACCAGGTAAAAGCGCCTGTGATGATTCCTCCTGCAAGGATATTGAGAGCATTTCATTCAGGGTGCCGGCAGTCTCAGCGGAGATGGGTGAACCTGCATACTGTGAAGGCACATTATATTGATGTCCATCGCGCAACATGGCATATAACACGTGAGGCGTGACCATGCGCCCGTCATTGGCAACTGCGGAAACCGCCATCAGCATTTGCAGAGGCGTGACGGCCACACCCTGACCGAAAGCATTCGTACCGAGATCAACAGAATACCAATCCGAATCGCCGGGGACTTTGAGTCTGCCCATCGCTTCTCCGGCCAGGTCAATACCTGTGGGATGACCCATTCCGAAACGCTCCATGTACCCGTAAAAATTCTGCGGGCCCATTTGCGTGGAGATCCAGGCCAGGCACACATTCAGCGAATGTTGCAAACAACCAATCATGTTCTGCTGGCCCCACGAATCACGGTTCCAGTTTTGAATGGTGATGCCGCCGACCTGGATTGAGCCAGTATCCATGAAGGATGTATCGGGACTCACCGTTCCCGTATCCAATGCGGCGGCCATCGTCAGCACTTTGAAAATCGAGCCGGGCTCATAAGACGTACCGATGGCGCTGTTGTATTGACTGCCGTTGTCATATAAAAGGAAGTAATCACTGTAATTGTTCAAATTCAGACGCGGGGTGGTTGCCATTGCAAGGATTTCACCGTTGCGCGGATTCATGACGACAATCGTGCCATTCTCCGCACCATAATTAATGAGCGCCTGGTCAAGGATAGATTCAACTTTCGCCTGAAGATCGCGATTCAAGGTAAGGACAAGATTCGTTCCATTGGGTACTTTGGGGATTTCAATCGCCTTGTTGGGATCGCGCGGTACCCATATCTGCACAGGGTTGCCTGCCAGTAGATCGTTGTATTTCTCCTCAATGCCGAAATAACCGCGCCCATCGCGGGTAACAAACCCGAGCACGTTCGAAGCCAATGTACTCTCAGGATAACTGCGCTGGAAGTGCGGCTTGAATGCCAACCCTCTCAAACGAGGATCCTCTGCATCCTCCAATTGTTGAACAAGTTGCTGGAGGGAGGTCACCGTATCCACGCCAACGTAATCCTGGATCACGACATATTCCCAACCATCCGGCGAATCGGTGAGTTTATTGTAGACTTCCTCGTATGTAAGACCCAGATGAGTGCTTAGTGCATAAGCCATTGCTTCCGGATCTTTCACCTTATTCAGGCTTACGCCCACCTCATAGACCGTCCGATTGCCCGCCAGCAGATGGCCACTGCGATCATAAATCTCACCACGCTCAGGATAAATCATATTGAATTCGCCCGCGTAGCGGTCACCCTGCGCGATGAAAAGTTGTGCCTGTTCACTGTTTTGGATACGCAGCATCTGCACGATGACAGCCAGTGCTACCAGCGCCAGACCCGCGATCAGGATCAATGAACGGACGGCATATTGCTGTCTCACCGGCTGCCTCCGAATTTAGCGCGATCGCTGAACCATTCAAGCAATGATTGTGTGTATTCGAATGGAAGAGACTGTATGTGAGGGACGGTATCCTCTGCCGCCAGCAAGATGTCAGGCTCAGGTACAACAAAACCGGCAACAGGCACGTAATCCAATTCGCCGGGTTTGACGGGACGATATCCCAATTCGAGTGCCCGACGCTGCATCTCAGCCGTGGAGGTCAGGTTTGCAAGCTGGGTTTCCAGATCGGCGTTGGTACGTCGAATCGCTGTGATCTGGAATCGCAATTCCTGAATCTCGCGTCCGGATACTGCTGCACGTGCGGTCACATCGAGATACAACGCAGCGACCATTGCTGCCCCGATCAACAGGAGCAGAAACGCGCCAATCCACTGGCGTTGAACTCGCCAGGGAGCCTGTTTATATGCATGGATAATCTGAGTTGCCTGCATAACGACCTTTTCTATTTGGGCGATGTGGTCGCGTAGTAACGACTTACTCTAAAGAGTGCTTCGCAAAGTCGTCCCTACAGTTTCTCTGCAATGCGTAACTTCGCACTGCGCGCTCTCGGATTATCGTTTATTTCTTCATCCGAGGGCGTGATCGGTTTTCGATTTACCTCTTTCAGCGTTGCGTTGCGTTCCACTTCATAAATCCGTTCGTACGGCGGATTGACCAGGTCCGTACTCTGTTCGCGGAAGAAATCTTTGATGATCCGATCTTCCAAGGAATGGAAGGAGATCACGGCGAGTCTTCCTCCGACCGCCAGGGCTGTCACCGCTTGGGGAAGGACTTCTTCAATTGAAGCCAGTTCCTCATTCACCGCGATGCGGAGTGCCTGGAACGTCCGTGTCGCGGGGTGGATACGGCCTGCCCTGCCGAAGGTGTCGAAGGGTCGCCGAGGCGGAGATGCTGATTCGATCACGGCGACCAGTTCACGGGTGGTATGAAGCGGCCTCGCTTTGACAATTGCTCGCGCGATCTTGCGAGACTCCCGCTCTTCGCCGTATTGGTAGATCAAATCAGCCAGTTCCCGTTCCGATAACTCGTTCACCAAATCGGCGGCGGTGTGCAAAGCATGAGGACCGAAGCGCATATCAAGCGGAGCATCATACATGAAGGAGAAGCCTCGCCCGGGTGTATCGAATTGCATCGAAGACGCGCCGAGGTCGAGGACGATGCCGTCCACCATGTCCCAGCCAAGTTGCACCAGTTGAGTGGATAGTGACGTGTAGGAGGCTTGCGCCAGATGGATGCGCTGTTCGTAAGGAGCCAAGGTCTTACGAGCGAGCACTAGCGCCTGCGGGTCTACATCGAGACCCAACAGTAGCCCATCTGGCGCACAAACCTCCAAAATTCCGCGGGCATGTCCGCCCGCGCCCAATGTCCCATCCACATAACGTCCACCACTTCTGGGTTGCAACGCGTGTATAATCTCTTTGTAAAGTACGGGTTGATGCGTCGAATCGTTCATGATAACGACCAATGGCCGTCATTATGACGACAAATAACCTTTGGAAAGATCGAGTGTGGCGAAGCGTTGATTGTTCGTTTCAATATCCTGCAGCTGATTCATTTGCTCGTTCCATGCAGCAGGAGTCCACACTTCAAAGTATTCGCCCTGACCGGCCACAATCGCTTCACTTTCCAGCATGATGCCCTGACGCAAGTTCTGTGGAACGAGAATGCGTCCAACCTTATCCACTTCAACCGGATAAGCATTTGAAAGAATGAGTCTGCGAAGGAGGCGTGCAGTTGGGTCAGCCAGGTTCATGGCATTGATGCGGTCATAAACCTGTTTGAAGTAAACCTCCGTCATAACCATGAGGCATTTATCAAAGCCCTGTGTGATGAAGGCGCCAGCCGCCAGCAACTCGCGATAGCGCGCTGGAATCATCAAGCGACCTTTCTCATCGAGATTATGCTGGAACTGACTCAAGAACATTTGTGCTATAATTCCTTATTAACAGGTGAACGCCGGCGCAACCGGCGTCCTTACCACTTCGTACCACTTCTTCCCACATTATACAACTTTTGAGGGAAAAATCAAGTGGATTTGTCCGATTTGTCATTCCCTCTAATATCCTATTCTTTATGACTACCCCTCCGTTCACCTTGCTCGAGTCTGCACGCTGGACAGATTACGCATTGCTCGATAGCGGCGACGGGTTGAAACTCGAACGCTTTGGCAAATATATTTTTGTGCGTCCTGAGCCACAGGCAATGTGGAAACGTTCACTGGACGCGAACGCGGAATGGAAACAGGCACATGCGGTCTTTCAACCGACAGGTGAAGAAAGCGGCGGGCATTGGGATTTCAAAAAGAAGGTGGAGGAGAAGTGGGAGATGCACTACCCCCCTCTATCCCCCCATTTTCAAGAAAACGGGGGCAGGAAAGGGGGGCTGAAGTTCTGGGCAATGACGACTCCCGGTCGTCATCTTGGGGTATTCCCCGAAGTCGCCGCGCACTGGGAGTGGTTTAGCAACCTGATTGCGCAATCAAAAGGACAGCCAAACGTACTGAATTTATTTGGATATACGGGACTCGCGACTCTCGCGGCGGCCGCGGCTGGGGCAAAAGTGACTCACGTGGATGCTTCAAAAAAATCCGTAAGCTGGGCGCGTGACAATCAGGCGTTATCCAATCTGATAGAGAAGCCCATCCGCTGGATCGTGGATGACGCGTTGAAATTCGTCCAACGCGAAGCGCGGCGCGGAGTTAAATATGATGGCATTACCCTTGATCCGCCCAAATTTGGGCGTGGACCAAAAGGCGAAGTGTGGGAAGTGTACAAATCCCTGCCTGCATTGCTGGAAGCATGCCGTGCATGTTTGACTGATCATCCATTGTTCGTTGTGACAACGATCTACGCCGTACGTGCATCGGCGATCCATCTGGCACAAGCAACGGAATATATGATGAATGGATTTGAGGGAAAAATCGAAATGGGGGAACTGGTCGCGCGCGAGCAAAGCGCTGGCAGATTGCTTTCACAGGCGGTCTATGCAAGGTGGAAAGGAAAAGCATAGATCTAAATTTTCTTTTTGCTTTTCGACCTAAAGCGCTTCTCGAGTTCCGCCAGCCATTCCAGGGATTTATCCCAGCGCTTGCGCGGATATACAGCAAATAACCTATCGGGCCTGTCCCATTTGGGTCCGGGCGGGCCGGATTCATCCTTCATCAAACTTTTCACTCCCCACAGACCTTTATAGTGCACCCAATCCGGTTCGGGAGCTAAAACGACCTGCTTCCACTCAGAAGACTGGGGGCGCATCACCTCCCGGTCCGACATGACGCGTTTAAGATAACTGCTCGATCTGCCGATCTCCTCACTTCTCATATCTCCCAGGTACCCAATACGGAAGCCATCGCCTGTTGCAATTTCCATTGGCAGGCTCACCATGTAATGATCCTGCTCATCGCGCAGTTTCGCGAAAGTCTCTTCGGTTAACACAGTGGCGGGATGTGTGGTTAATTCCCGCAATGCAATCTGGCGCGCTTTTTCGCTGGGGTTGAAGAGCATGAACAGAAAATGGATCAAGCCGTCGCTCCAGTAGATGAAGCGTTGAAAAAGCCCTTCATGAAAAAGACTCGCCGAGCGGATGACCTCCGGCCTGCTGTAATTGGCATGCGAACCAAGCGCAACATAGATGAGAGGATGCGTTGTGTCATTTCCATGCTTATCTTTCGCACAGCGGACATCCTTCCATAATTCCATTGCGCCAGAACCATGTTGTGAGAGCAATACTGAATAAGGTTCATCATTCTTTAAATAGATAGCGATCATCTCCCAATCACCCTCATGATGATTGATGCCGTTCGCCGCCAGCCGCCAATCGTTGAACGCGTAAAAGAAATGGAATTGCAGGCTTTTCCAGTCATTGCCTTCAACATCCTGCCAGCGCGCGACGCGGCCATAGTAAACAGGTTGTGGTTCCTTCTCAAGAATTTCCTTATATTGCAGGAACGATTTTCGCGCAACAGTCTCGGTGGCACGAGACAGCATGTCCAT
>DATDRD010000642.1:0-1912 GCA_035291925.1 Anaerolineales bacterium | reverse complement strand
TTATCTCCACTAGGAATGATGCTGTTAATGCTTATTTTACACCGTTCGCAATATCCTCGGGGGGCCGCGGCCGCCAGTGAAAAGGCAATGGCATCCATTGCGCGACTGGACAAGTTACCCTGGCCAAACGGACATGTAACAAACTCGCTCTAAAGAGTTATTGTGCCTCGCAAGGTTGGGAGTGGTTGTCTACGCGGAAGATTGGGCGAACATCCGAAGCGAAACCGGTGATGCTGCCTTTCAAGCTCGCGGTATTCTGCCGTAGGATTCCGTTTCCTTAAATGGTTGTGTCCATCCCAACGATTTGGGACGGACTTGTTTTTATGATTTGCCATTACAATTGTGCCTCATCACCGAGGATAAAACTTGGAAAACCTTCTTCCACTTTTCTGGATATTTCTCAAAGTCAATCTGCTTAGCACATCAGGTCCCGCTTCGGTCGGTTTGCTCTATCACGAGGTCGTTGGCAATATGGTGACGGAAAGCCAGTTCGTGCAGGCGGTGGGGCTTTCGTCCGTTCTGCCGGGCAGCGACGCGCTGCAGCTTGCAATGTACATTGGTTATGCCGTTGGCGGGATCCCGGGAGGGCTTGTTGCACTGCTGGCATCCATATTGCCGCCTACCGTGATCATTCTGGGCGTGACCATGATCCTGCATCGCCTGCGTCGCGAAGCATGGATCAGTAATTTTATCGAGGGCCTCACGCCGGCGATTTCCGTGCTGATGCTATTCACGGCGTGGAAGATCTTTCAGAAAGGCGGCTCCACGGGCTGGGAAGGCTGGGCGATTGGGCTGGTTAGCCTGGTGGGAATGTTCTCCAAGAAGGCGCCGGAACGTATTGTGATCGTTATCGCGGGTTTGATCGGAGTGTTCTTCCTGTCATGAACCGGGCGAAGCTTATGGTGTGGTGGAGATTGCTCTGGATGTTTCTTAAGGTAAACATCCTCTCGCCCTCGGGTCCCGCTTCGGTCGGTTTGTTGTATAAAGAGGCTGTGGCCAAGGAACTCATGACCGAAGTCCAGTTTGTTGAAGCCGTTGGGTTTTCAAATGTCCTTCCGGGAAGTGAAGCATTAAAACTTGCCATGTTCGTTGGGTTTGCCGCGGGCGGCATACCCGGCGTGCTCACTGCATTGCTGGGCGCGATCCTTCCGCCAACCGTGATGATGCTCATCGTATCCGCCGTTCTCCAACGCTTCCAGCATGCGAATTGGGTGGATGGATTTGTAGCGGGAATGAGCCCTGCAGTGGCAGCCCTGATCGTGGTTGTGGCCTGGGAGTTGTTCCGCGCCACTTCGCGGAAATCAATCGACCGCCGCGTGCTGTTGATCGCAGCCTTGAGCGCGGCCGCGTTCTGGTTCGAGCTTTCCTCCCCATTTGTCCTACTGGGGGCGGGACTCCTTGGAGTTCTTTTGTACGGTCAACGGAGCCATGCATGAAACCTGATTTATTAGTTGCAACCAATGGATTTAAAGGCACCTGGGCCGCAATTGAATATGGCGCGTGGCTTGCTGAATCCATGCGAATGAAAGTAACGCTTCTGGGCGTGACCGAAAACTTGAATCCAGCAGCGATAGATGACCACCATCCTCTGGAGGATATCTTCGCGAGTGCCATCGAGTTATTCCATAAAAGGGGGGTGGAATACGATCTTGAGATCCAGAATGGAGATGCAGGACGTGTCATCCCGGAAAGAGCCAACAGGGGCAATTTTATAACTGTCGTGAGTCCGCTGGGACGCCCACAACTCCGCCGCTGGCTGACCGGGAGATCCTTCCGCCCGCTGATGGAACAGATAAAAGGACCGATCCTTTATGTGCCGGAGATACGACTGCCCCTGAAAAAACTATTGATCAGTGCCGGAGGGCTGGGGTATGAAGTGGATGCGGAGAATCTTGCCTTTCAGGTGGCAACT
>DATDRD010000641.1:0-4302 GCA_035291925.1 Anaerolineales bacterium | reverse complement strand
CGCGCTTTCTGCCAGGCTCCATAGTACAGGACAGCGAGTTAAAGGATGTACTGCTCGCGGAAGGCTGCCGCATTCGCAAAGCCGAGATTAAGCATTCAATTGTGGGTATCCGCAGTCAGATTGCGGAAGGAACGGTAATTAAAGACAGTATTCTCATGGGCGCAGATTATTACGATGTTGAGAAGCCGCGCGGGAACCTTCCGATCGGAATCGGCAGGAATTGTCACATCGAATCTGCAATCCTGGACAAGAACGTGCGAATCGGTGAAGGTGTCGTGATCCGCCCATTTCCGCGCGATTCCATAGATATTGAGAATCAGCTCTACTTTGTGCGGGATGGCATTGTGGTTATTGCAAAAGACACAGAGATCCCGGCGGGCACAAAGATCGTCCCTTCATGATCGGTATATAAAAGCAAAAAAAATAATTGTCGAGACTTCTGACTTGACATCCCTAAAACAGAAGAATACACTTGGTAACAATTGGGGAGTAGCCACCTGCCGCCTTGCAGTCGGCAGGACGAGTTGTCGTCAGGACATGGCACGCAAGCGCGCGCCATCGGCAATTCGAAGCGCTCTCGAGCGTTAGGCGAGACCATTACGGAGGTGTGGTGGTCTCGTTTTAATTTACCCTACCATCCTGGATCATCATCACTGGCTCCACAGGAGACAACAGCATGGCTCACGAAAGCAAAAATCAACAGGAATGGCATGCGCTCGGAACCGAAGAAGCGCTAAAACATCTTAAGACGGATAAAGAGGGGTTATCTTCGGAAGAAGCCGCACGCAGGCTTGCCCAAAATGGACCAAATGAATTGCAGGCGGCCCACCATATCTCACCATGGACAATTTTATTTGAGCAGTTCAAGAATGTATTGATCATCATTCTACTCATCGCCACCGCGCTTTCGGCATTCCTCGGCGAGGGCATTGATGCCATCGCCATTGGTGTGATTGTGTTATTCGCCGTTGGGCTGGGATTTGTGCAGGAGTATCGCGCCGAGCGCGCCATTGAAGCGTTACGACAAATGGCCGCGCCGACCGCCTCGGTTTTACGGGACGGTGAAGAAGAGGAGATACCGGCCCGTGAGGTTGTGCCCGGGGATGTGATCCTTATTCGCGCGGGCGACAAGATCCCTGCGGACGCACGCCTGATTGAGGCGATCAATCTGCAAGTTGAAGAAGCGGCGCTTACAGGCGAGTCTGTTGCCGTTGAAAAACATACCGCTTCGCTCCCCAAAGGCGATCTTGCTGTAGGAGATCGTAAAAACATGACCTATGGCGGCACGGCGGCTACGTATGGACGGGGACGCGCCGTGATCACAGCCACAGGTATGGATACCGAATTCGGCAAGATCGCACAATTGTTGCAAACTGTGGAAAGCGGCAAAACGCCCTTGCAAGAGAACCTGGATAAGGTGGGTCATGGGTTGGCGCGTGCCGCGTTCATCATTGTGGCGATCATCGTCGGCTTTGGTTTGGTCCGAGGACAACCCCTCATCGAAATGATCCTCTTCGGCATCGCGCTCGCGGTTGCGGTCGTTCCTGAGGCGTTGCCCGCTGTGGTCACCATCTCGCTCGCGATTGGCGTACAACGCATGGTCAAGCGTAATGCGCTGATGCGCCGCCTGCCGGCAGTGGAGACGCTCGGCAGTACATCGGTCATCTGCTCCGATAAAACCGGCACCCTCACCAAGGATGAGATGACTGTGCGAAAGATATATATAGCCGGAGATTTGCTCGAGGTCTCCGGGGCAGGCTATGAGCCGCATGGTCAGTTTTCCATCAACGGCGCTGTAATGGAACCCTCCGATTCACTAAAGCATTTATTACGCGGGGCGACACTGGCTTCAGACGCGCACATCGTCCATGGTGAGGTGGATAGAAGATGGCATGTAAAAGGCGACCCGACCGAAGGCGCACTGATCGTGGCGGCCGCCAAAGCCGGGTTGAAGAAACTTGAGCTTGATGCCCATTACCCGCGCGTGAATGAAATCCCGTTCACATCTGAGACCAAACGCATGACCACGCTTCATAAAATGGACGATCAAATTATCGCCTTTTCGAAGGGCGCGCCGGAAATCCTCGTTGATTCTTGCACACGGCAGTTGACAGCGGGTGGTGAGACTGCGCTTGATCCGTCGAGCAAAGAGCGCATTCTCGAAGTGGCACGCGAGATGGCAAGTGAAGCATTGCGTGTGCTTGCCGTTACAACCCGATCCAAAGCTCATATTGAAAACGCTGAGCAGGAAATGACCTTCCTTGGTTTGCTGGGGATGATTGACCCTCCACGCCCCGAGGCAAAGGAAGCTATCCAAACCTGTGAACAGGCTGGCATCAAAGTGGTGATGATCACGGGAGATCATCCGCTCACCGCTCAGGCAGTGGCTCGCGAACTGGGCTTACTGAAGATCGGATACGTCGTTACTGGCGCGGAGCTGGAGGCGATGAGCGAAGAGGTCTTTGAAGGACAAGTTGAAAGCATCGAAGTATATGCGCGTGTATCTCCCGCGCATAAATTACGAGTAGTCACAGCCTTGCAAAACCAGGGACATATCGTCGCGATGACGGGTGATGGCGTGAACGACGCGCCCGCCCTCAAGAAAGCCGATATCGGCATTGCAATGGGCATCACCGGCACAGACGTTACCAAGGAAGCCGCCGCAATGACGCTCACCGACGACAACTTCGCCTCCATCGTCGCGGCGGTGGAAGAGGGGCGCGGGATCTTCGGCAATATCAAGAAATACCTGATGTACCTGCTTTCGTCTAATATCGGAGAAATCCTGCTGATGGCGGGAGCCACTTTACTGGGCATGCCGCTCCCGCTTGCAACCGTACAGATCCTTTATATCAACCTTGCCACGGATGGTTTGCCCGCATTGGCGCTTTCCGTAGACCCGCCTGAGCGCGATCTCATGCGCCGCGCGCCGCGCAATCCGCGTACCGGCATTTTCACACGTCCGGTTGTGATCCTCATGGTGATCGGGGGCATCTGGCTCGCGCTGGTCAACATGTCTTTGTTTGCATGGGCTTTGAGCACGGGCCGCAGTCCTGAAGAGGCGCGCACAATGACATTCGTCTCTGTTGTGTTGTTTGAGTTCTTCAAAGCCTACAACTTTCGATCCGATCGCAACTCCGTTTTCAAGCAACCGTTCGCGAATAAGTGGCTTAACCTGGCAATCGTGTGGGAGCTGATGTTGCTGGGTCTGATCGTTTATCTGCCCTTCCTGCACGAGCCGTTCGGCACCTTCAGTCTTCCCCTTGTGGATTGGGCGATCATTATCGCGCTGGCAGTAACCGTTGTCCCGGTTCTGGAAATCGCAAAGTGGATGGAGCGGCGCGGCTGGTTTGGAAAGCTGACGTAAATTTTCAATCAATTATCAAAAGGAAAAATTACATGGATTGGTTAACCGACCCGCAAGCCTGGATAGCATTTTTAACTCTCGTCGCGCTTGAACTTGTCCTCGGCGTGGATAATGTTATCTTCATTTCCATACTTGCGGGGAAACTGCCCGCCCACGAGCGACAAAAGGCGCGCACCACCGGATTGGGGCTGGCGATTCTCTCACGCGTCCTGCTCCTGTTCTCGCTCTCGTGGATCATCGGTCTGACCGAGCCGCTGTTCTCAGTGTTCAAGTATGAGATAGCCGGGCGTGACATTATCCTCATCCTCGGCGGACTGTTCCTGCTGGGCAAAAGTACCCATGAGATTCACCAAAAACTCGAAGGCGTTGAAGGCCATGCCTCGGCCCGCGTCGACCCCTCATTCGCCAGCGTCATTGTGCAGATACTCCTGCTGGATGTCGTCTTCTCGCTCGACTCGGTCATCACGGCCGTGGGCATGGTGGACCAACTGGCGATCATGATCACCGCCGTCATCATCGCAGCGGGGGTGATGATTGTCTCCGCCGGTCCTCTCAGCAATTTTGTAGACCACCACCCCACCATCAAAATGCTGGCGTTGAGTTTTCTTTTGCTCATCGGCTTCACGCTCATCGTCGAGGGTCTGCATCAACACATCCCCAAGGGTTATATCTATTTTGCGATGGGCTTCTCGGTGTTCGTGGAAATGCTCAACTTGCGGCTGAGAAAAGCCCGCGCTATACCAGTACATTTGCATGAGCCTTATGTGGGCGAAACGGGCAAAGGCGCGACAGCATCGGATTGAGTTAATGAATCGATTAGTTGTTGTATCAACCGCAGAGGATATCTTCCCGGAATACAAGAACAGCCCGGTTGGCCTGCTGTTGGAATATCACAATCTCAACCGGCCTCTGGACGAGTACGCGAAGGCTGAACT
>DATDRD010000640.1:0-6202 GCA_035291925.1 Anaerolineales bacterium | reverse complement strand
GAAGTAATGCCTGGTGTCGCGATCACAACGGATATCATCGCTGGCTTCCCCGGCGAAACAGACGAGGAATTCGCTGAGTCATTGGAATTTGTAAAAAACATGAACTTCGCGGGCGGGCATATCTTCACGTATTCGCCGCGTCCCGGCACAGGGGCCGCGAAGATGAAAGGGCAGATCAAGCCTGAGCTTGGAAAGCAGCGGAATCACATCCTGCATGACGCGCTGGAGGAGTCCGCGAAATCCTATCGCCAGGAGTTCATAGGGCGGACGATGTCCGTGCTGTGGGAATCCACCTCCGAGATGGGCGAATGGGGCTGGCAGATGGAGGGGTTGACAGAAAATTATCTACGCGTGACTGCCTTTGCGCCTTCGCCCAGATGGAATGAGATCGACCATGTCAAGATCAATGGGTATGATGGGAATAGAATGAAGGGCGTAATTACCAATACGGGATGAGTGTCACTATATGAAAAGAGGCTGAGGTTGTAAAATCAATTTAGTCTCGAAACAAGGAGAATAACCATGACTGCACAGTTAATTGACGGAACTGCCATTGCGAAAAAAGTCCGTGAGGAAGTTAAGGAAAAAGTAGCCGTACGAGTTGCCGCTGGCAAGTCGAGGCCTGGCCTGGCGACCGTGCTGGTCGGCGACCGCGTCGATTCAGCCACTTACGTGAGCATGAAGCAAAAGGCTTGCGCTGAACTGGGGATGGAATCCTTCCACCACCCTCTGCCCGGGGATGCAACCCAGGATGAGGTGGAAAAACTGGTCAAAGAGTTGAATGCTGATCCGCAGGTGAACGGGATTCTGGTACAACTGCCGTTGCCGGGTCACATCGACGAAGAGACCATCCTGCGCGCCATTGATATCGCCAAGGATGTGGATGGCTTTTCACCGATCAACATCGGTCGCCTCGCGCAAAAAGGCCGCGAGCCGCTCTTTGTGCCTTGCACACCGTATGGTTGTATCTACCTGCTCGAAACAGCAGGTGTAAAAATCGAAGGCGCGAACGCGGTAGTGCTGGGTCGCTCGAACATTGTGGGTATGCCTGCCGCGTTGTTGCTGATTGGCAAGAACGCTACTGTGACCGTTTGCCACTCGCGCACAAAGAACATCGCGGATGTTGTTCGCCAGGCAGATATCATCATTGCCGCGATCGGTAAAATGGAGTTCGTGCGCGGCGATTGGATCAAGCCCGGCGCGGCAGTGATCGACGTGGGCATCAATTCGAAGCCAGATTCCACGAAGAAGAGCGGTTATCGGCTCGTGGGTGATGTTAACTTCGAGGAAGCCAAAGAGGTTGCGGGGTTCATTACGCCAGTACCCGGTGGCGTGGGTCCCATGACGATTGCCATGTTGATGAACAACACGTTCAGGGCGGCGGAGATACAGGATAAGCAACTCGAAACGGAAGTAACGCCAAGCCTGTCCTGACTGGCGAAGCCGTGTATGAAGGTCCCGCCCAGAGCGGGACTTCTTTTTTAACCGGCTTTTGCATCGTTTGCCCCCCAGGGGGATAAGGCGACTTTGATATACTTGGCCCATGTTCCCGGATAAAATCGGAAGATACAGGATCAAATCGGAGTTGGGGCGCGGCGGCATGGCGACCGTCTATCGTGCGCATGATCCCAGCTCAAATCGGGAAGTGGCGATCAAGGTTTTGCCACCTGAAATGCTGCATAACCTGGTCACCCGTGCCCGGTTCAAACGCGAACTCAAATTGGTCGCTTCCCTGGAGCATCCTGCGATCGTGCCTGTATATGATGTGGGGGAGGATAACGATCAGCCTTTTTTTGTCATGAGGTATATGTCCGGCGGGTCGCTCGCGACCATGATCAAAAAGGGCAGGCTCTCTCTGAGTGATGCCGCTTTGATTATCGAACGCCTGGCATCTGCACTGGATCATGCACACTCGCAGGGGATCATTCACCGCGATATCAAGCCTGATAACGTGCTTTTTGATGCAGGCAATAATCCGTATCTTTCCGATTTCGGTGTGGCGAAATTTACCGAGGCGGCTGTTTCTGCGACCGGTCATGATGTGATGGGAACGCCGGCATACATCAGTCCCGAGCAGGCGCGCGGGGAAAATGTCGATCCTCGCTCCGATATCTACGGGCTTGGTGCGATCCTTTACGAGATGTTGACCGGTGAGAGGCCGTATGCCGGAGATACGGTGATCGGTGTGGCTATTCAGCATGTGAACGATCCCATTCCCGATATCTTGACAGCCAGGCCCGATCTTCCTGTGGAGGTGGATACCATCATCAAGACGGCGATGGCAAAGGAGAAACAGGGACGGTATCCCACCGCGATCGATCTGGCGCTCGCTTTGAACAAAGCCGCATTTGGAGAAGAGCGGACTATTCCAAACCTGTCCACTTTGATTGACAGGCAAAACACTCCCTTCTCAGCGTTCAAACGGACAGGCTGGATTGTGGCGGCCATGGTCTTGCTGGCTGCCATTGGGGGTTGGTGGGGTTTGCGCGGACAACTGCCTTTACCCCTGACTGCCATATCGACTCCCACAGCAGGCATGACCGCTACTCCTCCAACAATTGAGCCGATGACTCATACACCAGCGCCTACATTAACTCTCACCGTTAGTGCGACAGCCGCGCAGGAAACGCCGGTTGTTACATCCATTCCCGGCGGGGCAGATAAGGTCGCGTTCGTGGCGGGTAATGAGATTTACGTCATGAATGTTGACGGCAGTGACCTGATCCAGATCAGGACGGAGAATTCTGCCAAATCGGGGTTGCATTGGGTCGCCGACGGGAGGTTGGTATATGTCTCCCGCAACTGTGCCTATATCGTGGATGTTCAGATCGAACAACCTGAGGAGATCGTATGCTTCAATGCAAGAGAGACCCTGGAAGGTTTTCGCGTATCCCCGGATGGCAAACTGGTTGCCATCAGTATCCAGCGCACGCTGAATATCCTTCCGTTCGATCTTGATTCATTGAAAAAAGTGGAAACAAGGTTCAGCTTGCTCGCATTCAAAGCAAACTGCTTCTATAACCAATTCGCATTCCGGGAGGTGCTCTGGTCAAAACATGGGACTCAACTCGCGGCTCATGTTGTGGATACGGAGCTGGTAAGTTCCGATCAAATCTTCCTTGTGAGTGTGGATATCCCGAACTGCGCTACTGTGGGCCCCGTGCGTATTGATAGAATCCCTGGCAGGCATATTGAATTTGACAGTAAAAGCACCAAACGCATCGCAAGTTATGATTGGGATGGAGATCACTTGTTCCTGTTGAATGATTCCATCCGCAATGACGGGTTTGGCGATCTATATCTTTATGACAGCAAGACCCAGGATGCAGTTAAGATAAACCCGGTGAATGGCATGTGCTGTTATCGGGATGCGCGCTGGAGTCCCGATGGAAGTTATATCCTTTTTGCGTTTCAAAAATTCGACAGTACTCAGATTCAACTTTATTACGTTCCATTTCGCGATTCGGATGGGGATGCCGGCTGGACTCCCATTCAAATCCCGGACCTTTTGTTTACAACTCCACGCGAAAAGCCGCAGCCAGCTCTGCGACCGGCTCGCTAGGAAAGTCCCGCCTCGCGCGGGACTTATGCTTGCTTCTGTTAGATCAACGTTGTCCTCACTCGTAGCGGAACCGCCAAACGCCCACACTGAAAAACAGAACCGCGAACCCAAGCAGGACTCCCGTCTCAGCCAAAATTTCCTGCAAGCCTCCGCCGCGTAAGATGAGATCCAACATTCCCTGCATTCCCCACGTAGTCGGTAATACTTTCACTGCATTCTGTATGGCAGGCGGGAACAGTTCAAGCGGATACCAGCACCCGCCCATCAATGCAAAGACCATGCCGAACATGATGCTCAATCCGCTTGCCTGCCCTTCGGTCTTGATGAACGTGCCCATGGTGGTTCCGAATGCGGCCGCGGCCAGTGCAGAGGCAAGCAGGATAATAAATAAAGCCAGTGGCTCGCGTCCCCAGTTCAATTTCATCACAAGGATCCCGAACCCAACCAGCAAGGACATTTGCACGAGCGCCATCGCGACCTGACCGGAAATAGTGCCAAGCAGGAATGTCGCCTTGTGTGAAGGCGTTGTAAGCAAACGGCGCAACGTCCCTTGCTGGCGTTCATACGCGAACAACGCGGAGATCCCAAACAGCGGAATAAACACCCACGTGATCAACTGCCCCGCGGATGAATTGGCGCGCGGGTCATATTCGACCTGATCCTGCGTTGCTGCCTCTACAACGGTTACCCTTTCAGGAGCATTGCCTTGAATGGACTGTGCCATCTCGAGCGAACTCTCGAAATAGGCCTGTTTCTCTGCATCAGAAGTGAAGGCCTGCTTTGCCTCGCGTTGATTGACGGCGTTCTGAGCCGCGGAAATTGCACTGCCCACTCGACGAATGGCAGTCAACACAGCGCGCTCGGCGACGGTCGCATTGATGTTATTGGGTTGCTGGAGCAATTCCACTTCCGCCGAACCGCTTAGTAATGAAGTAATATCGATCCCTGCGGGAATCATAAATACGGCAGATGCACGTCGTTCATCGAATTGGCTCTGCGCTTCTTCGCGCGCTACTACTTCAGGCACAACGGCTGTTGAATTCTCAAGTTCGTTGATAATCTGTTTCGAGATGGCTGTGTTTGCTTCATCCACCACCAGCAAACGGATGCGCGGGTCTTCGTCTCCTGAAGGTGTGCCTCCAGCAAGCAGGAAGGTGAACACAACAGGCAGAATAATAAAGAAGAGCAGCTCCGATGAACTTGCAAAACGGACGATGGCGTCTTTCCATGCGATGGCAAAAATCTTTTTCATAATTCCACTTTCCCCTCTCCCTTTGGGAGAAGGCAGGGTGAGGGAGTTATTTTTGCATAATCCCCTGACGGTTAAACAACACGACCGCAACACCAAACAAGAGCGCGCCCATGCTGAGCAGGGCCGTGATAGGCTCCATCAGATTAGGTAACGTGCCGCCCAGAGCAAGCGTAGTGAAACCGTCCAAACCCCAGGCATTGGGTGTGATCTTGCTGAGTGTTTGTACCAGGGGTGGCATCTGTTCGAGATTGATAAAACTTCCGCCCAGGATTCCGAATATCAGCATCAAAGCAGAGCCAATGCTGCCAACTTGCGCGGGCGTGCGCGCCAGGGCGGTGATCAGCACACCCCAACCTGTCGCGCCGAAGACCGCCGCGAGGATCAAAATGGCAAGACCGAATGTGTTTCCCCATTTCACACCAAAGAAAATCGAACTCGCCAGGATCAAAATTCCAACTTGCGCGACACCGGTGAAAAAGATTCCCAACACCTTTCCGCCAAGCACCTGTGTTGTGGATGTTGGAGATACGAGCAGGCGAGGCAATGTGCCTTGTGAACGTTCGGCAAGGATCGAGCGGCCACCATACGAAACGGTGTACATCAGGAACAGCAAAGCCATGCCGGGCGCCATGTATGCAAGGATATCGAATTCAACAGCCTCTGCGCCCTGTGTATTCGTCTTGAGTGTGATGGCCGTGCTTTCTGTTTCATTCACATTCTGAAAGAGATCCCGGCTCTCCGTCTCTGCATTTGCGCTTGTAATGAACCCGCCTGCCGCCAGCTGCAAAATCGAAGTCATGCCGCTTGTGCGTCCCTCTTCGACGCGCGAAACAAATTCATCCACGATGGCTTTGACCACGCCCGCGCTCGTCGGGCGCGAGGGATTCGTATACACTTCGATCTTTACAGGTTCAGGCTGGACGTAATTCGCGTTGAACGTTGTCCCTTCTGCGGGGATGATCGAGCGTGTGAATCCTTCGGGGATGATGACCGCGGCCGCAGCCTGGTCCTCGTCAATTAGACGGCGAGCCGCTTCAGGGTCCGCGAAGCGTGAAGCGGTTGGTTCCATCAAATCAGCCAATTCTTCTGAAGAGAAGACATCCGCCAACGCGTCCCCCAGTTTTTCCTGATCCAGATTGACGATGACAACGGGGATATCCGAAATCCCGCTGGAACTGCCGCTGAAGCGACCCGTGACGAAGCCCATGCCGATGGTGAGCAGAAAGGGTGCAAGGAGCATAAACGTGAGCGCGGCGCGGTCACGGAAAACAAGTTTGAGATCTTTGAGGCCGATCAGAAATAATTTAAGCATGCGAGTCCCTTTGAGTACTTGTCTACTTGTTTACTTGTGTACTGGCTCAAATGTAAACAGGTACACAGGTAAACAC
>DATDRD010000639.1:0-23147 GCA_035291925.1 Anaerolineales bacterium | reverse complement strand
CCAGCCATTATTCACCTTCCTTAGCCGTTTTGATTTTCTTCGGCTGTTCTATTTTTGGTTTCTCATACAGGCCGCTTGCAAGCATCCCGGCCTCATCTATTCCAAGTTCCTTCCAGAGTTCCGCACGCTCGGCGAAATCTTCGTCCATCAGGTCGCGGGCGGGTATGTGTATGAGCGCGTCACCCCGGCCAATGTAATGCAATTTAATTGCCATGTTTGTCTCCTTACAATCCTACGCGGCGCGTCACCATCGTGATCTCCTCTTCGATTGCCTTCGGAAGTTTCGCGACTTCCTCCTCCTGCACGTCGCGCAGAAGGTTCCAGCGCCCTTCGTGCATCCAGGCTTGTTCCAAGCCATAGGCGTTACCCACGACATATTTTGTATATGGTGTATCGTTGCGCGTGGTATAGCCGTTTGTGTTCGGTATAATCATCCAACCACCGCCGAGCCTGCCTGTGCGGATATATCTCTGCCCCGGTCGCTCAGGCGGGTAAATCTTCATCCGGCGGACAATCGCCTGTGATGTCTGATAGATTTGCAAGCGCCCGATTTTCGGGATCTCCGCCGACAAATCCTGCAAGCCTCGGCGCACAATATCCGCGTTGTTGATCTGGATGGATAATTGCGTCATAGGTTTATCTTCTGTTTCACATTCTCAAGCATGGCTCGGTAGCCGACGCAATCCACGCTAGAGTAGATATATACGGGCAGAAATTCCCATCGCAAAATCCCAAAAGTGTCAATCGAGCCGTCAAAGAAGCGGCTGGTGGTCGTGATTTCGGTTAGGAGCGCCGTGTCAACCAGGTCTACAATCGGCAGGAGTGCGGCGATGTTCTGCGCAAGGTCGGTATGCGGCGTCAGGATGTCAACGGCAATTGTCGCAAGGTGTTGCATCGTCCCGGTCTCGCTGATCTCGGTCATTGAGGTCATAAGATACGTCAGTGCAAAAATCCGTTCGTTGATATTTTCCTGCGGCGTCGCGGGCGCGGCTCCGATGCCCGCCACCGCCGCCACGACCTCAGCAACTTCCGTTACCGCTGTGGTATAGTCCTGCGTCACGTAATCCTCACATAAGGACAGAGGAGCTTTTCAACATCCGGGTCGAGCGCCGGGATGGTTAGCGTAATCGTGCCAACGCTGGACGCCCCGGCCTGTCCAAGCGCGGTGTTGAAGCGTTTATATTCGCGATTGCTTTGCAGGATACAAGCCAGCACAACAGTTTTCGGAACCGACGCCCAGCCGAATGAGGCGGTGACTTTCACGCCCTTTTTTGTGCCAGGAAACGAGTAATCTCCCTCAGGTGTGGTTTCTATCATCTGGTAAGGCCAGCCATCCAGCGTCGCGTTGAATGATGTCAAGTCGTAGTCTGTCGTCGCCCAAGTCGTTTCATACGTTCTGTCCCCGTCCTCATCTGTGACAAGCGTCAGCCCGCTTGAGGTTGAGATGTCATCCACGAACATCAGGTCGCCTTCGTCAGCGGTGTAATATCTCGTTTCGGATGCGGAGAAGAAGCGGCGGGCGCATTTGTTGTCTATCAGGCGCGAGACGGCTTCGATGATGGTTTCCAAAATCTCATCATGGGTCGTGTTCGAGAAATTCAGCACGTCAGACGATTTGAGTTGCGCCAGCGTGACGTAGCCGTTTGTCATCCCCGTTCCGGCGGTCGTATTCGTGGATGTTGGCGCGGCGGTCAGGCCGGTACAAGTGCCGTTTGCAATGGCAATATTCAGCGTGTCATCATTGGCGACCGCGATATGTTTTGTCAGGACTACATTCGCGCCGCTGCCGGATACCAAAAACAGCGCCGCCACATCCACATCGAAGGCCAGCGCCGTGCGTATCAGCCCGCCAACAATGGAGGCGGTATCTGCTGAAGTGACGGCGACTGAGATAGCCTTCGGCGTGTTTGCCATGCCGAGCGCGGTCACGGTCACAGTAGCATTCCCCGAGCCGGTGACTGTCCCGACGACGGTCGCGGTTTCAACTTGTTTTGTGGTCATGCTGTTCCCATAGTGGTAAGTAGCACGCCTAGTATTTGGTTAAGTTCTTTTATGGCTTCATCGCGTCCACATGAACAATGCCGATCACAGCTAAATACCCAAAAAGTACAATGCTTCGAATGGTATTTCAGCATCTTGTCAAGCGCCTTTGTTTTGGGTGCTTTAGTTTTCTTGGTTGTCATTTATTACAGGCTCTCCCGTATTGTGAAAATCACTCACGCTATCCCAAGCAATGAAATCGGCGCTGGATGTGGGAATGTCGCCAGCCACATGACCAGCTATACAGGAGCGGTCTACAAACGCTTCGTAACCAGCAGCCCGCGCGTATTCGTAGAAGCGCCGATCCTCCCCGCCGCCTGAAGTCTCGTTGTCGCAGGCAAACCACAAGCCATCACCCTGGTCGGGTACTTTGGCGCGGATGTCCTCAAAGACAGTCCGGTGTATCAGCGTGCAGGCGGTCGCGGTGAAGCCGACAGAGACAAGCGCATCGGGGGGGCAGGGGTCTATCAAGAACGGCCCAAACTTGATCCACTCTTTATGATCGTAGAACCATTCGCGAGTATCATTGATTCTCATCACATAATGGCCTTCATCTCTATCGTAGGATTTCCAAATCTGTGGGACGACCGGGTTATGTCGCATGAACACCAGCGCCGATATAAGGGGCTTATCCCAGGACAGTAATCGCTTCAATGTTTCAGGGACGAAAACAACATCGTGGTGCGTCGAGAATATCCATTCGGCGTCGGTTGCGAGAAACTCCCGCACAATATCATTCCAGACGACACGAACCGAGCCAGCGCCGCTCTGCTTAAATGTCCGCTTTGCGCCATCAGGCAAGAGCAGGTTTACCCACGAGTGAACGCACGACCACGGAGGCGGCGCGCCAGACGAGGGAACCCAATGGAATATGTGCAAGATAAAACGCTTTCCGGGGGAGGCAATTGCTCGCCTCCCCCATTACTTATCAGTAGTGTTAGACGGTTACGACTTCGATGCTGGATGCTGTTGGCGGACGATTGATGCCGTTGTACAGTTCCACCACGCACGAATGCGGGACGGCTGTCGAGAGCAGTGAGCCACCGGAGACAAGCAGCCAGGGCGTACCCGCTGAAATAGGTACATCCACTTCCAGCGTGACCGAGGTGCTCGATAGCACGCCGGAGGTCACAGCGGCCAGAGATGCGCTTGCGATAGCAGCGTAAGTTGCGCCGGATGTGGACGCCTGCCAGGGTCCAATACCCGCCGAAAGTGCGGCGGTCGTTGCGGCGCCGTTACCGAAATTGAAGATGAAGTGCGCGCGGGAGTATCCGGTCGCGTCGACCTTTGTTCCGACCAGCGCACCAACTTGTCCGCCGCTGGCTGCTACTGCAACCATCGACTTCTGGACATCAGGATTCTTGTTGCGTGACATGTCATCACCTCTTATGCAGCGTTGGTCAGATAGTAGAATGCTTCGCTCTGAAGTACTCCGCCACCGCGGAAGATAGAGGCGAAGATACCGATTTGCCCGGTTGCCATGTACAGGTAGGGGTTGCGCTGTACGACCATGCCCGGCTTTTCCACTACTGCGTAGTAGGAGAAATTGCCGAACACGACGCACTTGGCTGAGGCTGTGGTATACGGGTCAAGGTCGTCATCAATGACAGCCTTGTAGCCGAAGAAATCGCCATCCTGCGGGGTCTGCACGTATGCAAACGGGACAGCCGATGTTCCGCCACTGCCTTTGAGATACCATTTGGTCTTATTCGCCATGAGCATGGCGGACTCGGACGGCACGTTATACCCGCCGCCGAGATAGCCGATCAGGGCCGAAAGTTCTGAAGGCAGAATGACATCGGTCGTGGCGGTCGTGTTTGCAACCGTCGCGCCGGTCACGATACCCTCAGGCTGCGCCGTGCCTGTGCCTGTGGTGTAGATGGTGTTCTCGGTGTTGGCAACCGCACGACCCAGGGCATTGGTAAACCATGCTTCCCAGTTCGTGCCGTTGTACATCAAGAACTCTTCATTCATCTTGGTCAGCTTGGTGTACTTGTACAAGATGAGGTCTTTCTGCGATACCGTGCCCTCATTCTCATCGTATGTACCAGCCTCAGCCGTCAGGACGAAATCGGTTAGCTTGGTGTCTTCACGCGGGACCAACAGGTGATCGGAAGGGGTCGTCAGGAACGTGCAAGGAACCTGCCGCGCCCACGACATAATGTCGCGCTTGGCGATGATCTGGTTGTACAGGGGATCAGGAACCAGGAATCCACCGCTTGCTCCGGTCGTGATGTTCCAGGCCGCCTTGCCTGCCTTGATGTTGTCGAAGGACGAGTCGGGGCGGATCAGCCCTTGATTTTCCTGCCCGGTCTTGAGCCAGGACTTGAATGCTCCGATACCATCGTTGTCATCGTCGGTCGGCTCGGTGGGGTGGTAGAACTTCTGCGGCCCGTGCTCCTTCAATTCCTCAATGGCCTTTTTGTACCCGGCGTCCTCAGCAGCTTTCAATTCTGCCGCCTTCTGCAATTCCGCCTGGGTTTTCGCTTCGCGCATTGCAAGCGCGTCTGCGACCGCCTTATCAACGGCGGATTTGATTTCTTCTTCCATGATGTTCTCCCTTTGTTTGGTAACAGGTTGATTGGTTGGTTTAGTTTGGTTATACTCCTCAACGGGCAACGCCGTATGGGAAGTTAGTAACGATTTAATTGGTAGTATCTGGTTGGTCTTGCGGAATTCTGCCGGGGTAGGGGTCAGTGACGCGTCCAGACCAAGAGGCCAGCGCGTGATTTCCCACACGCCGCTCTTGATTGCTTTGCGGTCTACAAGGTGCGAAGCTGTGCCGGATGACCAGGCTAATTTCCCCGCAAGTCCCAGTTCCGCGATTGTCTTTTCGTATTCATTACGCGCTTCGATTACCACCTCGGCAAACACTCCAACGTCATCAATGGTAAGCG
This sequence comes from Anaerolineales bacterium, assembly GCA_035291925.1. GTDB lineage: Bacteria > Chloroflexota > Anaerolineae > Anaerolineales > Villigracilaceae > Defluviilinea. The sequence continues at coordinate 18,210 of DATDRD010000639.1, read as the reverse complement.
TCGCTTTATTGGATAGCGGCTCGGTGTATTTCACTTCGATGTTGTGCTTTTTGATCTGGATCGGCAGGCGGTGGTTGAACCATACATCAGACTGTTTTGCATCGCCGTAGTTGGCCCTTTTCGTGAAATAGTCGCCCGCCAGGTCTGTATTCTCTGCATCCCTGAAACTGATTAGATAACCCCCTAGTTTGACCGCACCGCCGTCCAATGACGTGGCTTTGACCGCATCGCCGGGGTAGATATATTCCTCATCCAGCGATTTGCCCTCCATCATCGGCATTTCACCCCCTGGCTTTTCACACTCAGCGCCGTTTTCCACCATGATGTCATGCACGGTCTGGAACGCCTCTGTTTCTTTGCGCGTGTGCCGCGCGCCGATTTTCAGGAAATGCTTGACCGCATCTTCCACAGACATCCCGTAGAATGACTTTTTTTCTCCCCACATAGACATGCACGCGGCGGCGGCTTCGTCCTGTTCTTTCCCCTCTTCCGTCATGGCGGACATACACGCGCTCATCCATTTGTCTTTATCGTCGTATTCCGAAACGTTCGGCATTTTGTCCCTTTGCGTATTAACGCAAAAAGCCGGTTATCTTTCCCGACCCATTTCGAGTCGAAAGATAACCGGCTATAACCTGGGGTTGTATTAGTTAAGCACTGTCTGTGTCAACACGTATTCAGTGCCTTAAACTTCGGCATTCCTGCCTGCAAGCATTATAACACAGAATTAGATTTTATGTTCTGTCAAGTACCTTTTGGTCTTGCGTATCGCCACGTCTTTCGCGATGTTGGCAAAATCCTTTGACCTTACAAAATCACCTGCGAATCTGTATACCCAGGTATATCCATACCCACCTATTTTCACCTTTAATAGATATGCAAACACATCGTCAGGCAGTGGAGGCTTGTAATAATCAAACATTTCTGTGTATCGGTGGGTAATATCCTCTAACCCTACAAACTCAATATCGTTCTCAATATCGTTATCGTTGCCCATTACTCAACTTCCTTTCTTCCAACATTCTTTGCAGTCGCGGCGGTGCTTGTCCAGCGCCCGCCAGCGGTGGGTAACTAAAGCACGGTCATAAATTATCCACCCAATCTCACAGATATAAATCATAAAACGATATGACCACATAGCTCTATTTCAAAAGCCTCTTCGTTTTAGCCGTGTCACGCGGCATATAGAACGGCATCGGGATGTGGTGGTCTGGCTCCATGATGATCTCAGATTTGCTCCGGTAGTGGCTGATGATCCTGCGCGCAAGTTCCAGCATCGTGACCGGCGTATCATCCCCCACGTCATACGCCTGCCCGCGCTCGCCCCGTAGCAGGATCGCCCACAGCCAGCGGCCAAGTTCTGCGCCATACATATATGACCGCACACAAGACCCGTCGCCCCAAATCTTGAGCGGCTCGCCTGCCTTCGCCGCCTGGACAAATTGGGTGTATGCCTTGCCATCGTCTAGGCGCTCGCCGTAGAAGGTGAACAGGCGCGCAATGACTACATCGATGCCGCTGTCCAGGCACTCTTTTTCCCAATCGAGTTTATTCTGCCTGTACTCGGTATCGTTCTCATCGTGGTAGACGATCCCGCTCGAAGCGTATAGCACGCGGACACCGAATGGCTGGCTGAATTCCAGGACTTCATACGGCGAGATATTCGCAAGGTGTACGATGTAATCCCAGGTCATCCATTCCCAGTGTCGTAGTTCGTAGTCGCTTTTGCCGAAGTAACTGATACGTAAATCGGGCGGGGCGGTCTGCCGCATCCATGAACCGCAGAAGCCGGTCCCGCCTGTGACTAAAACTTTATCCATTGAAATACTTCCGTATTACTTCGACTTGATAGTCTCGCATGTCCGGGGTGATTCCTGGGAATACGCCAATCCAAATACCGCGCTCATATATTAAATCGGCTCCATCCAAATTACCTACCACACGATAATCTACGCCATTTATCAATTTTCGGTAAGCTGGTTGCCGTAATAAATTACCAGCCATCACAGGTCTACTGCCTACACCGTGCTCGTCAAGATAACGCGCCAATTCGTTACGTCTTTCTGTCAAGAACGCAAAACCAAACCATGACGGATTGCTACCAGGAGTAGCTTGAACTATCTCAATCGGCAAATCCTTCAAACCTTCGTTCAAGTAAGCCCAATTCTCGCGGCGCTTCTGTATAAAACCTTCTAATCTATCTAATTGCGCTACACCTACAGCGGCGGCTAAGTCGTTAGCTTTGAGGTTCCATCCGATACGACTGTAAATATATTTATGATCGACTTCGTAGTTGAAGCGTTTTCCACATGTATTATCTTTACCTGGTTCACAGAAACAATCCCGCCCCCAGTCGCGATAACTCTCGATGACCTTCCTCAGCCGCGGGCTGTCTGTTAGCACCGCGCCTCCCTCCCCGGTAGTGATATGATGCGCCGGGTAGAATGAGACGGTAGACATTATGCCGCGACGACCAACCATTTGCCCGTTGATTGTGCTCCCTACCGCGTCGCAGCAATCTTCGATAGTTGGATACCAATCACATATACCAGACAGATCAACAGGGTTTCCGAGTGCATGCGCCATAATGACAGCGCGTGTTTTATCGCTGATGGCTTCCCAAACATTCGCCATATTAATATTATTCAGCGTCTTTGGGTCACTATCCACGAACACCGGCACTAGCCCAAGCTGGATGATGCAATTGACCGTCGTGGGGAAGTTCACCGCCGTCGTGATGACTTCGCTTCCTTTTGGCAGTTCCAGCGCAGCCAATGCCAGCAGATTTGCGGATGACCCGCTATTGCACAGGATCGCCTCACGCGCGCTCATGAATCGGGCAAAGCCGCGCTCGAAGCGGTTCGTCCAGATGAAGCCGCCATAGCTCTGCGAGTTTGCGACCTGCATCACGTTATCCGCTTCTTCCTTTCCAGTCACTTGCCCCGAAATAGGGACTTTCATTGCACACCTCCATTGAGTAGCAGGTGTACAACGACACTCTACGGTTGAAAATTATTTTATTTCCTGTTTTACTGCGATAACTCGTAAAGCAAAGGACTTACGAAACAATTAGTAATCGCCTTATATGTGGTAATAATAGAATACCAGAGAGAGAAGAAACAGTATTGTGCTGATCGCTCCGCAAATATCGCATAGGGGCGGGTCTGGTTCTAAATCTCCCATTCTCTTATCGGGCGGTATTAGAGCAATACCTATTAAACCAATTACCAAGGCCAACAAAATAGATATACCTGTTAACATAGTTTTCCTTTCTTGCCGCCAGCGTCAACGCGCTAGACAGGCGAACATGATTGTATAAGTTGTATTATTATAATTGAGGCGATTAGAATCATAACGGCTCTTGAAATCACCTCCACCAATCCAAAGCATCCTGGTTTATCACTGTTCATTTTCTTCCTTTCTGGATGAGGCGTTACCCATCCCACTCCATAAGAGCCTGTAAATCATCAATCTTAGGCGTCATGTCCTGCATGTCATCTGTCCTGATAGGGTTGCCCGATGCCATTACGCGCGGGAGCTGCTGCCAGTCGGGGTCTACGAATACCTCAACTATCATCGGAGCAAAGTCCAGACATTTGCAGAAGTTTGACAAATCCATGCCCCTCAGCGGCATGTACACAAAGCGATACGCCTCCGCAATCGCTTCGATGCTGGGGAGCGTCAGCCCGCTTTGTGGGTTCGCTCCTGTCACGCGCCCGAAGCGCGCAAGCTGTCCCACTCGAATACTGTTATAGCCACCGTTGTTCATCACAAAGAAGATAATCGGCAATCTCAGTCGCCGGATCGTCTCAAGTTCCTGCGCGTTCATGGCAAAGCCGCCGTCGCCCGTCACGCAGATGGTGCGCCGCCCGGATGCGAGAGCAGAGCCGAGAGCCATCGGAATATCAGCGCCCATTGCGCCAATCGTGCAGACGTTGGAGATTCGCTGCCCCGCCTTGACTTTATATGCCTGAAAGAACACGGTTGGCGCGTTGCCCGATGAGCCGAGGGCGAATACGTCATCGGGATGGCTGAATTCATGAAGTAAAGACATCAGCCGAAACGGATTAACATACTGTGCCCACTTGTGAACATCCATAGTTTCATGCACCCAGCCGTCCAGTTCCGGGCGGAAGCGGGCGTAGAGCGCCTTGCACCAGTTGAGCCAATCGCGATGAGGCGGGGCAAGGGATGGAAGAAAATCAATATCGTCTCTACAGTCAAGGGTCTGCGAAACATGGTAACGCTTCGGGAACTTCTGCGCTTCCGCCTCATCAATGTCATACACATAGATTTGAGCATTCGGCGCAAAGCGGTCGTAGTCGTAGGCGACCTGTTCGCCGTCCAGCCGCGCGCCGAAGCAATAGAGATGGGTCGCTTTTTGCGTCGCAATATTCGCGGCGCGTTGCCCGAAGATTCCGGGGCGGCCTATAAACACAGGTGAGTTTTCAGGGAGTAAGTCCGCCGCCATCCAAGTTGTGCAAATCGGGATGTTCAGACTGCATAGATGTTCGATGAGCGCAGGGTTATTGCGGATGCCGTTACCGAGAATTATCACTGGCTTATACATCGGCGGCCTGCACATCCATTGGAATATCGAGCCAAGCACCGCCGCGCCTGCCTTCCTTAGCTGCGGTAATGCAGTTGTCTAACTCAATCATCGCCTCTACCGCGCTTTGTGGTTGCGCCACGTATTTCGTTATCGGTCTCACCATTTCAATCGTCGGCCCTTCCTGCGTCCCGCGTGAGCGCATCCCAGGTAGAGCCAGCCACTTGACCATAACCTGCCCGGATATAAATAGAACAGGCACGCTATCCAGCCACGCCGCAAGGCAGGGGGTCATGGCATTGGTAACGCCGGGTCCGCTCGTCACAAGGCACACGCCAAAACCCTTGTATTGTGCATACCCGACCGCGGCATACCCGGCTGATTGTTCATGGAGACAGCATACGGCGCGCAATCCCGACGCGCCCAGCGCATCCACCAGCGGACCGGAGCCACCGCCGGGGAGGTAGAATACGGTGGAAACTTCACTTTTCAGTCTTTCCCAAATTGCTTGTGATACATTCATGTTTCGATCAGGGGATTGGTAATCCCGGCCTTTCGTATATTTTCGATAAGTCTCTGTCTTTGACCTTGACTCATTATTAATATCGGCGCGGCGTTGGTAGGTCGTTCCTGTACCGGCTTGCCGTTGTACGTCTGCCCACGGTACGCGGGATCATTGTCAATGTAGTCCAAGATGTTCAATTCCACCTGTGCCAGCAGATGCCACGTAATATCACCCATGCCCCACACGTTGAGCGGCAAGCCCTCAAGCGTCCTGAGCCTGTCCACGCGGGCGGATATATTGTCTGTGATGTGCTTCGCTGACTCCTGCGCCACGTCCAGCCGCCTGAATTGCAACTGGTACGCGGGCGCGTTCTCAAGCTCGTACTTCCGCACGTCTATCAATTCGAAGCCGTGCCGGTATCCCAAGTCGAGATAGTTTCGCAGCGTGAAATGGTTGATGTGCTTCGTGTTGAAATCCAGAATCGGCATTTTCCAGTGTTGCAAAAGCCCCGTCGCGTCCGGCCCATCTATAATGAGTAGGCCGTCAGGCGCAAGCGCGCCGCTGATGCGCTCCATCGTTTCGGGCAGATCGTAGACGTGCTCAACAACGTGTGAGGCGTAGATAAGGTCACATTGCTGGGGCAGGGGGGCGCCCGCGCCCACGCAGACGGCGTTGATATATCCCCTGTCCCGCAACATATCTACGATGATGCTCCGACCATCGTCTCCGTTGCCGCCGAAGTCCACAATGACGGCCTCTCTCTCGTGCTTCGCCAGACCGCTTATCACGACCGCGTCCATTTTTAGCCGCTCGATATTGGATGGGTTGTTGATGCCATAACCGTAGTATTTCAGGTAATACTCATTGAGCATCGCCTGATTGAAATCCCCGTCGCCGTAGAGCATCGAACAGGCGTAACAGGTATACCAGATGATCTCGGACGGCAAGGGCCACGAATCGGGCACGCGGTAGGGCATACGGAATACTTCTGTGCGGGAGGGGTGTTCACAGACGGGGCAGGGGCGGGTCATTCTTCCTCCACGAAAGAAGAATTTGCCCAATAATAGACAATTCCGTAATTTCTTGATATACCCTCGTAATTCTGTTCAACAGTAACCCACTCAAGCCATCTGGTTTCAGAGACATGATAGTTTTCGGTTGTAACCGGGAACCACGCAAACCACCTTTTTATTCTTTTTTCACCAACCTGCGGAATTATTTTAATATTTCTCACTTTTGTATTCTTTCTGCGAATTCTTCGCGGTCATTGTCGATGTTATCTGGTAATGCCTGTATATAGTCGCACGTACCACAAGCCGCGTTCTCGCTCTTGCGCGCTTCCAGGTGCATCAGCCGGAAGTCACGCAATCGTGCGCCGTTCCAAATCTGGTACAGACTTTCATTCTTGATGTTCCCTAATTGGTGTAGATGGTATTGGTCATCGTTGCATATTGAAATGTCGCCGTTGGAGTTGATCGCGAGCATGTAGAGCACCAGCGGGCAGGCTATTTTCTGTGTGCGCGGCGTGCCATCAAAACTCTGATTAGTTCCCAGCTTCCAATCGAATTTGTCGGACGTACTCCAGCCATGCAGGTTTTCTATGGCGATGAAATCACAGCGGTCAGAGAAGTCGTCAAGGAATTTCTGCTTGTCGCCGTCCGTCAAACCCACGTCTGCTATCTTTGTTGACACCCGTGTACTCGTATCCCGGCTCCGCTCGAACAGGTCAAGCACACCATCCCTAAACTTTTCGTAATCCACTTTGACGCCTGCAATGTCGTAAAACATCTGCGCGTTTATGCCTGTTACACTCACGCCGATCATATCCAGCCCGCACGTTACCAGTTTGGCATTTAGTTCAGGCCGCAAAACATGACCATTTGTTTTCACCCATATACGCTCTGACACATTTGCATCCTTCATGTAGCGCACCATATCGGTAAAGCGGGGGTGTAGAGTTGGTTCGCCATCTTTATATAGATTCGCCTGCTTACATGGTCTGTCAAATTCTCGCAGGTCGTCCACGATCTTGCAGAACAGTTCGTAACTCATTAGTACGTTCTTGCGCCCGTACTCACGCAGTAAGTCGGGGTGTCCAGTCGGGCAAAATTTGCATCTGTAGTTACACGCGTTGCACGGATCAATAAAAAGCGTCCACGGCGCGGGCAATGGTACGACATCTATCAGCCGCTCCCGCCGCTCGCCGCGCAAGTCTTTCGCCTGAATGAGTTTAGCCATTTTTTGAAAGCCACCCTCCGTCAACGGTAATAACCTGACCGTAAACGTATGTACTCGAAATTAGATACATCAGCGCCCCGGCTATCTCCTCCGGCTTCCCGAACCTGCCCGCGGGCGTGATGCTTTCAAGTAGCTTGCGCCGTTCGGGTGTTATGTATTCATCTACCATGCTAGTCTGCGTTAAACCGGGGCACACTGCATTGACCCGAATCAGCGGCGCGAGTTCGATTGCCATCGCCCGTGTGAGGCCGAGCAGACCATGTTTCGCGGCGACGTAGCCGGCTATGTTGCGTGCTCCCTGGAAGGCGGACGTAGAAAGGATATTGACGATATGCCCGCCGCCGTGCGCGAGCATGTGCCGGGCTGCTTCCTGGGACAGAAAGAACGGGACGGTAAGCATCAACTCGATTTGTTCACGCCATCTTCCCGCGCTGTATTCGATAAGATTTTGATGATACTGCGAGCCTGCGTTGTTGACAAGGATGTCAATACTACCAAGTTTGTCTATCACTTCAGATACAACCGGGTTACGTCCAAAAAAATCTGTCAGGTCAGCATGGATGAATAAATCACAGTCCGCCCTTGTCCTTCCTGCCACCGCGACGGTATGCCCTGCGTCCTTCAATGCACGGACGCATGCCGCGCCGATCCCGCGTGAGCCGCCGGTAACAAGGGCGATCACTCGTCTGTACTTTCTAGCAACTCCAGCCGCTCGGCGGGTAGTTCGATTTCGGCTGGCGTCTCGTTGATGATCTCGATAGTAAATCGCCCATGACCGCTGAAATCATGTACGTAGTTTTCCTCAAACCAATATAGATCGGTTATTTCTTGTTTGTTGCCGTTTTGGTCTGTTGCAAATATCCTCATGCCAATCCTTTCTACTCGATTCGATTATAGTCCGCATGTTCTAATTTTAAAAGTCTCAAAGTGTAACTACATTTCCGTCATCGTCTACAAGACCGTCGCCGCAGTTACCGCCCGGCGCACATGCCAAGCCGCCGCCTTTCGGGGGTACGAAATCATGTTCAACCCACCACGACGCGCGATGTCTCTGCCCGCGCAGCCTCACGCAATCAGGACAAGATTCTTTTGTGTCGCTTATCTGCGTGAATGTAAGCATCTTATTCTTGGACCCGCGTAAGACTGCCTCATTGTAGAAGCCATCCAATCCGCTTGCGTACCCGTTCGCCCGCGCTAGCGCCTCCGCCGTTGCGTTCACGTCACCCTCTTTCCGTAATTCCCGCAAGTTCTCAAAGAGTTGATCCACGAAACCAAGCTGCGAATCCAGTTCTGCCCGCGCCCAGGCTGCGGTTTCTGCGTCAAGCGGTAGTTCCGCTCCCGCGTCCTGATACCCTGCGTCAGCCGCGGCGACATACGCCTTCGAGATAGCCGCAGCCATCAACGCCTTGTATATCGTGATATAGCCTGAGCTGGTCAGGTAATCATATATCGCATCGTGGATTTCGCCGCTCATCTCGGCGCGGATAGAGGTGTAATCGCCAGCCGCCTTGAGCGCGTGTAACTTCACGAACCGCCGCGCATCAGCGGACAGGTACGGCAGGACTTCCGGTACGGTCTGCACTGTGTCGAGCACGATCTTGGTCAATGCGTCAGTCATCCATCACCTCAAGGAAATACCAGGCGAGCAATTCGTCCTCATCGTCTATCTCCGGCGGACGGCGTACCGGCGCGTGCATAAGAAGGTAGCCAGCGGCCTCCGCTGCTGCCTCCTCCGCTCCGTTGTAGGGGATCGCAGCGTCGTAATTGATCGACTCGTCGTAGCTAGTGATAGCCACTATTCCTCTTTCGGCATCGGCGCGACGGATGACACAATCACCAGCCGGTAATCGCCTGTGTCCTTACTCTGTGCCCACTGCGGCGCGAACACGATCTGGAAGCCTGTCTCTTTGCATAGCTCCTGATAGAGTTCGACAAAGTCCTTCTCTGCGTACTTGCGCGGCGTCACTGCCGGGGCGGGGGTGGTTTTACCTTTCATGGGGTCACTATCTCGCTTTCTTCCGCTGTGATTGCGGCGTCTCTGGCGGCGTTTGCGTCGACGTTGGCTTTGTACGACTTGGACGCGTCCAGAATGGTACTGAGAACATACTTATCCAATATTGCCAGCTTCTCAGCCGCCGATAAGTCGGCATAGACACGCGGCGCTTCTGGCGTGCCGTGATTGCCCATACCAACATCGAAAAGATAATGCGCTGCCTGGTCTGCTTTCTTATCAATGAGTGCGGTGGTCGCGCTGTATTGGAAACGGTACGCGGTCAGTCCTGCTGAGGGTGTGTTGGGTAGTCGAGTGAGTGCCATATTAAGCTGCTCCTTTCATGATTCCTGTGTTGACTAATGCCGTCCGCATTGCAACGACTAAATCATACAATGCGTGCATGTTGGCATCGCTATCCAATCCAAATATGCCGGTAGAATACGCGGCGGGCGCGGCCTGCGTTGCTCCTGCTGGCTGTATGATCGGCGCCACGTTCCAAAAGCCTAGTTTCTGCGTTGTTGCCGTGCCGATCTTCGTTCCAGTGGTAGTATCAGTCTGGATGTTCGCAACCGATAAATCTAGTCCGCCATCAAAGCGGGATAATCCATCATCCACCCAAATAGCGTAGGGATTTGAGATTGTCGCTGGCCCTGCTCCGCCTCCAAGCGGTGAATTGGCAATGTACAGGGTTGCGGCGTTGGTCACAGTCAAGGCGGAGGCTGCCGAAAGGGTAGGACGTGCGATGTCGAGATAGTTGAAGCCTGTCGCGGTTGTGATATTGGTCGAGCCTGAAATGGTTGCAGTTGCGGCGCGTAGTTCAATCCCTTTCCAGACCGCGCCTGCTGCGCTTGCGCGTGTGCCAGAACCTAGAAATGATATATCTCCTATATTGGTGTAAATGGCGTAATTCAGAGTGCTGGCTATATTCTGATTTTGGATGTACACCCCATACATATTTACAATAGTTCCGGCTGCACCTTTAGTTGGCGTCTTTACAAATAGACCTCTAGCATCAGTGATCGTCCCTGCCGTATTTGCCTGCCGAATATCAACCACAGCCGCGCTAGAGTCGGTGATGGTTCCGGTTGAATTATTCCAAATAGTCGCAACAAAACCAGAAGCGCTTGTGAGTGTTCCTGCTGCCGAGTTGAAAATATCATACTGCGCTCCTATCGCTGAACTCATTGCGGACGCAAATGAATTAGCCACTGAGAAATAAGCACCCCTTATAGTACCGGTCAGATTTTGGATTGTATTAGTCCCAACTTGTACAAACATTCCGTAGAAGTTGGCGGACGACGCTGACGCAGGATTTACGGTTTGTTGAACCCACAATGTCCTTTCGTTGTCGCCCGATAATGCCGTACTAACTTGCTTTAGGTAGACAAGTTTTTGTGTGACGGTTTTGTTGATTTCAAAAAACCCGACCCCCGCCGTATCAGTCGTTCCAATTATAAGTTTACCAGCGCCTGATATACTAGCCCATACAGCACCCGTGCTCGCCTCCCACGTTTGCAGTGCGCTTGTCTGTGTGCTATGCCCCTGTACCCGAAACTGTATCTGGTCGCTTGTGCCGTCCACCATCTGCTGAGTCGTAAACACATTCGCCGTTGCCAGCAGCGCGGCCGTGCCTGTGGCCGGGATGGTCAGGGTGAACCCACCGAGTGCCACGGTTCCCCCGCCTGTGATGGTGGTCGCCGCTCCGAGCGTGAGCGTCGAGCCTGCCGCGTTGGCAATGCCTGTACCGCCCAAGTCTGCACCCAACGGGAAGGTGAGCGCGGCCTGCTTCGCGTTGAATGTGCTCCAGTCTGTACCGGATAGCGTGCCTGTCACACCAGCAGAAGCAAGGCCAAGAGATAATGCCTGTCCCACCAGAGACAGCCCGTTAGCCGTGCCGATGGTGACGGCGGCGTGGTCAATGGCTTCCAACTGCACAACCCGGTAATCGAGCGACGATGCAACCGCCGAACCGTCTACCCCTATCTTCGCTTCGAGCGCCTCAACTGCGTCGTTGATGTTGGCGTGCTGGGTCGAGTGCAAGACGGCAGGCGTAGAGAGATTGTCCGCCGGGGTAGGGTTGGTGAAGTCATCGAGTGTTACTGGAAATGAAGTAGGCATTACTTACTCTCTATCTCTGTGATCTTACCGTCCGCTCCGCGCTTGACGGTCGCCTTGCGCGGCTTCCGTTCCTCTTTCTGGATAACAACATCGGACGGCTCGACTGTGATGTTATTCTCGACCGGCGCAGGCTGGACCGTGTTGGTCACATTGACGATGGGCGTCTGTACTTCATTTGTCACGCTTACCGCCACCTCCGACGGATGGATGACAGGCGCAAATGTCACGTTCGGCGGGGGCAGGGGAGTCTCAACCGCCTGCTTCATTGCCGCCAGATTTTCCGTCATTGCCTTGACCGCTGCAATCGTTTCCTTGCTGGTCATATCCACGTTAGCAGGATTTGTAATGTTGATAATCATTTCATCTCTCCCGTGTGTGCCCGTTGGCTCTACCTTCGCGGCGACAATTGCCCGCTCGATGGTCAGCGCCAGCGCCTTGATCGCTTCGGTGTTATCGGGCACAGACTGATATATCGGCACAGGCGTGGATGTCGTCTCGCCGATCACAAACGCAGCTGCAATATCCGCCTCACTCTTTGCGTCCGCCAGTTTCAGACGGATCGGAGCGGCGATAGTCTCGCGCAAATGTTTGCACTCCCAATCCACCGCCGTTCCCTTGCCTTTTGCGTACCATTGTCGCGCACGGTCATACCATAGCGCCAGGTCCTTGATCTCATCGGCGGTAAGGTTCGCGGCGTTGGATGCGGTCGCGCTCTTGTTTTCGTAGCCGACCAAATCGACAGGGAACCACACCTCACCATCTACATAATAGACTTCCGAAAAATTGATCTCAATCGGCTCGATGGTTTCAACGGGCAGATCGCTATTCTTTGGAATATAAGCTAGTGTCATGTGGGGGATAAACCCGTAATCTTTATGATATGGCACATGATAGTTATCCAGCAAGCCGCAAAGCATGTTATACAGCTTCGGCGCCTGCGGGCTATCGAACGTCATAACAACCGGGTCGTTCTCGCCGTCGCTAACAAAGCGCGCCAGTCCTTGCAGTCTGCCCTTGATCGGGCTTTGGAACATTCCCAAATCTGACACGGCGCGAATAACATCTAGTTTGTCTATCGTTCTGTTATCGCCCAGGTAAACAAGCGTGATGTGCAAATCCTTTAGTAATTCCTCATCCGCGAAAGTGTACTTACTTTGTATCTCTGCCTTGATTAAGTCAGGGATACGTAACGCGATCATTGCCGAGTATTCACCCGCTTTGAAAGCCTTCATATCTTCCAACTCTGTCTCAACTGGCTTGCTCTGCTCCGCGACCGGCGGCTTCATCTGCTCCACCACTGCAAGCCGCGCTTCCTCTTTCCGGGCAATGATCCTATCCATCTTTCCCTGCTGCACCTTATCGAGATCGTAGCCCATGAAGCTCATGCCCAAATCAGCCACTTCCGGGTCAGTCGTTACGGCGGTAACAAACGAAACGAGCGACTCGTTACGCTTTACTTCATCTTCCTGGAATATCTCCAACGCCTCCAAGTTGAAGCGCATCCTGTAGCCGTAGGGCTTGAATAACTGGTCGGTGAATGTTTCCTCGATTGTCTGCTTGATGCCGACAAAGCGGGATGCGGTGTACCATTGCTTACGCAGCGCGTCGAATTCGCTGGCGAAGGCGTTGTCGGACATGAACAGGGCGGTCGGGATGCCGAAACTATCCGAGACAGATTCCTTTGCGTCCCGCCGCAGTTCGATATACGATTGCTTGAGTTCATCCATCCCGGCCCCGACGCGGATAAGAGATAGCGCGTCCGAGTTGACGATCTTTGCCAGAACGTTGAAGCCGCCGCGCAATAAGCGGTCAAAGAAACCCTCCGCCTTTTCCCGCTCCCCCTGGTTTACCATTCCCTTAGCACCGAGCAGCGTGATCGGAACGAAGCCGCGCTCGCCATACATCCGCATGGTATTCTTCATGTTCCAAATGACCTGCGCGTCCAGCGTCGCATTGCCAAGCGGGTGGTTCTCGGCGGGACCAATCTCCACGTCGCTATCTGGCAGCCAGAAGTATATGATCTTATTCGGATATATCTTCTCCGTCTTGCCCCGTTGCGCCGTACGGTCGAACCACTGCAGGCCGTTTATGTCGATATACGGCTGGATTGTGCCCGGCGCACAGTATTGCAAGTTAACGATCATTTTGGTGGTGCGCCAGGGAATGAGATACGCCGCGCCGCCGCACAGGGATGAGGCGATCAGGTAGATAAGTTTCTGTGGGTTCGGCAGCCCGCCCAGGTTGTTCTTCCAGTTTGCCGACGTGTCGAAAACATCGTCGTTCTTGTCGAGTATGTCGAATGGCAGGGACGAGATCGCGACGGCGGTCATGTCCACCGCGTGTGCAAGATCAGGTACGAATTTCTTGAGCGACGTGACGTTACCCGTCTGCCCGGTCTTGGACGCCTCAAGGAAACCTTCAATACCTCCCCAGGGGGCAAAGTCAAAGCCAGATTTATAGGGGTTTGGACTTGCAAAAATGAATGGTGAATTCGTCATTTGTCCTCTTTAGCTAACCAGCCATGTTTCAATCATGTCGCCCTCGTGTGCGTACCTGCCCGCGGCAATTAGATGGTCGTTCTTCTCGACCGGCTTGCGTATGGCGTTGCCGTTAGCATCTTCCTGCCAGTGAAAAGTAGAAATCTCATTCTTTGCGTTGACGCATTTCGCATCAATGATGATCTCCTGCTGCTGTAACCACTGGATACCGAATAGCACGCTATCCTTGCCCTTGACCGCCGCAAGTGCCGAAACGCCGTACTGCTGTAATTCGGCGATTGACTTCGGTTCGGCGCTATCACAAACCACGTAGTCGCCACCGATCCTGTTCTTTACTTCCACGGCCAGCAGGTCATTTGTCAGGCCGCGCTCATACAATTCATCGAATACATAAATGCGTTTGTGCTTCGCGTCGTAGTGCGATACCCATAGCGCCGCAGGGTCGGCTGAGAAGCCAAAGTCCAGCCCGTTGCGGTGGTTGGTGAATTGTGCCTGCATCCCGGATAAGTCCTCAACGCGCCAATTGGTGAAGATGACATGGCCGAGAATGCCCCAGTTGCCTTCTGAATATACGTCAAAGTAATACTTATCCTTCTCGTTTTCCAAGCCCCTAACATCTTCCCTGGTAAGAAACCTATTGTCTCGGTATGTAGTTTTTAGAATGTATAAATCGGGCGACTTATATTCTTTCTGGTCGTTAGTCCATCCAATCATTGAGAAGTAATCCGCATAGATAAAATGTGATTGTAGAATTGGATTAAATGACAGCATCAGCCTCTTAGGTGTTTTCTCGCTTCCCCCGCGCTGACGCTTCAAAAGTTGTTTTATGATTGACGAACGTTCTATTTCCGTTGCCTCTTCAACACGAACATCAGTGAATACTCCTTTAGCAGGGGTCAAACTTTTTAGTTTCTCAACATCGTCTAAACCTGCAAATATTATCTGGTATCCATTTACACAAGTAACCGTCCCATCTGTTTTATTTATAGAGAATAAATCAGACAAGCCCCAGTCCCTAATAATCTTTGTTATCTCTTGCACAACAGAACCGCGAAGCGTACGCGCTACCTGCCTACAAACTAGGAAGTTACGACCGCCTTTCATAACGTCTCTCACGTCGCGCTGTGCTAAAAACACAGACTTACCAGACGATGCGCCGCCATAGTAAATTTGTATTCGCGCCATTTCATTTAAGCACGGAATATAGGCATCATTAAACACGGCGGGGTCTATCTCTACTTTATGTTCCATTTTTCCCAGCCTTGCGCCTTATCCAAGCCTGCTTAAGTTTCTCTATGGTCTCCTTTTTCGGCTTGTATCCTTTTTGTGCGTCGCTGATTTTCTTGCGGGTTTCGGCACTCTTGGGGTTATACTGCCCGATTGCTAATCCGCGTTTCTGGTTGTCGTTTATCTTCTTTCCCTTGTGCGCCGCTGAAATTTTAGCAGCTCTCTCCTCTGTGTATTTTCCACGCGGCCTGCCTGCCCATATTTCAGACATCTTCTTTTTGGATTCTTCTGTATGCTTAAATCCAGAATGAATGAGAGACATTAGTTTTTTGGCTTCCTCGCTAAACCTAAAACCAAACATACTCCCGGCTCTCCTGTTTGTGTTGTATTCTGGAAAGTCACGATCTAGATACCCCTGCTCAATAGGTATAAGACTGTTCTTATCTTTGACAGTCTCTAGAATCACGAAATCAAAACTTGCCGCCCCGTATTTATTCCATGCGTTTTGTAGATGTTTACTTGGATGTGTGCCTTTTCTGAGTTTATAGGTATGTTGTCGCCATCTCCCAGAAATATCAACAGCGGATCCGATATACCTGTGTCTATTGCGTGTGTTTACAATGGCATAAATCCCACTTATAATAGTTGACATCATTGCACCTCCGTTGTGCAGTGGTCGCGCTCCCGGATGCTTCAACATCGCGGGAGCAGCGCTTAGATTATTTGTTCTATTATAACACGTGACGTTATTCATCAATACCTTTGACTGTGACAGTAATTGTCAGCGGCGCGCCAAGTGGCCCGCCGATTTCAACACTATCCCCATACCCGCGCTTTTTGCCGCGCTTGGACAGTAGCCACTTGGCGTCGCCAGCATCAACCGGCTTCTGCGTCTGCTCCTGTT
Organism: Anaerolineales bacterium; assembly: GCA_035291925.1. GTDB lineage: Bacteria > Chloroflexota > Anaerolineae > Anaerolineales > Villigracilaceae > Defluviilinea. The sequence goes on along the minus strand of DATDRD010000639.1, from coordinate 2,178 downwards.
CCTTTACGGCATAGGCGATATTCTTGACCAGCACGCTTTCTGCCATGTCAAGCGGTAACTCGCACTCCGCATCATAGGCGGCCTGTGCTTCGGGGTATACAGGAATAGCATCCTTAGCCGTAGACCATGAGACATCCAGCCGCGCCGCGATAGTCGAGACAATGCCGCCGCTGCCTGCGATTGCCTTGAGTAGTTGCGCCTTGCGTATCTTGGTCGGATGCTTTGCCATTCGCGTTATTCTCAGAATTACTCTAGATTCCAGACTTTCTGTGCTTCGTCTTTTGACAAAGCAGAGCCGATGTATTCAAAGGTAGCTCTAAATCTTATGGCGAAGCCTTTTGTTTTTTGGGAAACGACTTCACAGGGGAAGTCGTTTCCCATTGTCTGTGTGCTTATGTTTGGTTTTGCTATCATGCGCCATTTTCCAGATTTAGCCCGTGCTCGTATCATTGCCGGGTGGGAAGTCTGCGAGATAAAAGACCATCCCAACCCCTTACACAATGCGCCGATATATGCGCTCATTGCGTTCCCAATCCCTACGCCTTGATAATCGGGTAGACAAACCGTCCGATGTTCGCGCTTTGTGTTCTTGCGCGTCGGATGCGGGAAATGCAAAACAGCCGTAAACGCTACGGGTATATCGTTCCAAAAGGCACAGAAACAAACAGATGATGTGTTCAATTTTGTATCTAAATAATGATGCTTCCTGAATAATTGCCAAGCGGACGAATGAACGCGCTTGACTTCGAGAATGATTTGAGGTCGCTGAAGATACCTCCCGCTCGCAAACTCATTGGTCGCGGGCTGGTATATCCAATCAGGTTGTAGCCACTCCATAATGTCATAATGACAGGACACTGCAATAAACTTCTGCTTTCTTCGCCTCACGGTCTTGGCTATTGCCGCGCTTCCTATCTGTGCAACCGTCCTGTCTATAACACTTGTAAACTCATCTACCACTGACAATTCCTTACTCTCTGCCAATGTTCGCGCCATATTAACGCGGAACTGTTCGCCGTTACTCAGTACATGGAACGGGCGCACCCAGGACGGCGGCGAAGAAAACCCAACAGATGACAATAAATCTGTAATCTCTTTGATGCTCATATCCTTCGGAAAATCATCAAGGATACTTTTGTTTTGCGACCATTGCCAATCTTTGACAATGTAATCACCGAACAATTCACGCGCTACGGTTGTCTTACCGCTCCCGCTTGGTCCCACAATCAAGCCGATATTCCATTCTTGCGGCAAGTCGAAATTAACCTGCCACGTTTCAATGCTTCTCTCAGACGGCGGAACGTCAAAAATCCCAAGCATCTGCATTAGACGCGGCGTCTTTATGATGTCAGATTGTTTTATGATATTAATGCTCGGCACTGCAAGCCTTCCTCAATAAATCGTTCTAATAATTGCGTTTGCGTCTGTTCATTTTCACACGTAATCATTATTGAGAATTGCTCAGGTATATCTTCCGCTTGTCCGTTCGTTTGCTCTGTTACGCTTTTCAGCATCGCATCCAGCGCGCTCCCAAAGCTACGCGTGTTCAGGAGCATCTCGGTATCGAAGCCGACCGATGTTAGAACAGATGTGTCAATTCCACTTAGCAGGTCAATATCCCATGCACCGCCTCCAGCATTTGCTACCAGATTCGCCCGCGTGCGCTTATCCGCGTCCCAGCCCGTTACCGCCCGGTATGCGAAGCGCCTGCCCTGGTACTCGAAGTGTCCGAGTAACGCGGTTCCGTCCGGTAGGGCAGGGTCAAAGCGTTCGGTGATGACCGGCGCTGTCTGCATCAGCGCCGCAACGTTGGAACGCTGGTTCCCGCCGATGACCTCATCAGTCTCAAGATCGTGGACGATTCCAGATAGATCGCCAAATTCCTGCATGGTTTCCTTTAGGCGCTTGGCTTGCGTCTTGGATAACTGGCGAGGGTTATTCGTGAATGGCCTCATTTGGTTTATTCTTCCCAAGTCCATGTTACCGTGTGTCCGGTGTCAGTCCTGGTCATGATGTAATTATAGGGAGGCACGTCCTCATCAGCGCAGGTGGTTGCGGGCTTCCAGAGGTCGTACTGCCTACGCATCATTAGCCAGGGCAGGACGTAGGCGGAGAGAAGGAGGCCGAGCAGGAAGGGGAGGATGCGTTTCATTTATATTTCATGCTTTCGACAAGTAT
>DATDRD010000638.1:0-2730 GCA_035291925.1 Anaerolineales bacterium | reverse complement strand
GCCTGCGGCGCAGAGTCTCCACGATCATCAAGTTCCACATCAGGGAGATTTCCGCCAGCGTGCCTGCGCCGCCCGGGAGGGCGAGCGCCGCGTCAGAATCGTGGATGAGGGCATGCAACCGTTCAATCAGCGTTTTCTTTCTGATTTCCTCTTTCACCCAGGCATTTGCCTTGATCGGACGCCATGCTTCGATATCTTCGCACGTCACTCCGATGACATGCCCGCCCGCTTCACACGCGCCGCGTGAGACAGCTTCCATTGTGCCAATGTAGCCGCCTGTCAGGACGGTATGGCCGCGTTCGGCTAACAGCCTGCCGAGATCCTGTGCCTCTGCATAAGCTGCGTCGCCTTCCTTGGGCTGTGAGCCACCAAATACAGTGATTTTCATTCTTGATCCCATTTACGAGTTTTATTGACTTCCAGTTTATCCAAAATCGCCTGTTCCAAATCAATTTCTGAAATTGATGCCAGTTGCAAAAGATAAAGCGCTGCATCTGCCAGCTCAGATGACAGATCTTTCCTATCTTTAACCTCTTCGCTCCACTGGAATTGTTCCAGTATTTCAGCGGCTTCAAGCGCCAGTGAGATTGCCAGGTTGCGCGGCGTCTGCCGACGTTGGCTATTCTCGCCATACCAGCCTTTGCTGGTGACGAAGGTATGCATTCGATCGGTCAGTTCCTTGATGTCCATTTTTTGAACCGCAAAGCCGCTCAGGGCGCGAAGTTTCTTTCTTCTTTTCTCATCTCCCATTCGCGCCGAACGAAGTGTCAGCGGAGACGAAGCGGGGAGAGGAGGGTGGGCGTAAACAAAAAACGGCTCGCCAGAGTCTGGGAGCCGTTTATGGCACGTTGAATGGAACCTTATCCAGACCAGGCAGGTTTGTCCGTGCGCAGGGACGGCAACGGGTTCAACATCATGGATGCGATTATACCTGAAATTGCATATAAGAAGCGAATCATTTAGAGAGTAAAATTGAGGCCGAGGTTCATTATGCCGCCAATTCTGCAGTCTGTGATCCATCGCTTTCGGCCATCCCGGTATCTATGTTGATCATTACGTTGGTGGGTTTTTCTCCCGCCCACACTGGCTGTCATGTTGTTTGGGATCGCATGGAACATGCTGGGCGATGGTTTGAGCGAATTCTTTGATCTGCGTGTGTTATGACGATGGATTTCCAGTCCCGACTCGACTCAATGCTCTCAGCGGAACGCATCCGTTTGCTTCAGCTTGCTGCGAATGAGGCGACTCTGCGCGGCTTTCCTCTTTATATCATCGGCGGCTCGGTGCGCGACCTCGTGCTTGGCCGCGCGGTCAATGACTTTGATCTCACCGTGGAGGGAGATGCAATCGCGCTGGCGCGTGCACTTGCAAAGAAACATGGTGGCAAAGTGACAGCGCATACAGATTTTGGAACTGCCAAATGGTTCCTGCCGAACAAGCTGAAATCTGAGGCTTCAGCACACGACACCCTGGACATCGTCTCCGCGCGTTCAGAAATCTACAAACATCCCGCCGCGTTGCCGACCGTCAAGCTGGGAAGCATGGAGCACGACATCCGCCGCCGTGACTTCACCATTAATGCGCTTGCGATCCGGCTGGATGGTTCGCACTTCGGCGAATTGCGTGATGATCTTAATGGCATGGACGATCTGCAGCATGGAATCGTCCGTATATTGCATCCGCGCTCGTTCATTGACGATCCCACGCGCATGTACCGCGCGGTCCGATACGAAAAACGGTATCAATTCAAAATTGCGGAGGATACGCTGGCTTTCATCCCCGACGCGCGCTCGTTGATAGAGAAACTCTCCGCACAGCGAATCCGCCACGAGCTGGATCTAATCCTGGAAGAGAGCAATGCTGTGTCCATGCTCAGGCGGCTTGATGAATTGGATTTGCTCGAGCCTATTCATCCTGCACTTTCGGATTTCAATCAATCCAACCTTGCGGCTTTGAAGCGGGACCGCCTGCCAGCGCAGAATCGTAATTCAGGCTGGCTTTTGTGGCTGATGCACCTGCCAGAGCAGGAGATCGAGTCGATCAATAAACGCCTGTATTTCAGCGCGAGCCTGTTGAGGTCATTGCTCGCCGCCTCTGGCATGTACGCTGATCTGGATTCCTTTGCGGGCTTGAAGCCCAGCGACTGTGTGAATCGGCTGGATGCCTATCCCATTGCCGCTGTGGAAGCTGTGTATTATGTGATTCCAGACAAAAAGATAAAAGGTATATTCTTCAACTATTTATCCGAATGGCGTCACATCAAACCCAGGACTACAGGGCATGACCTGAGAAAACGCGGCATCGAACCGGGACCGAAATACGCCGAGACCCTCCGCCGCCTGCGCGCCGCCTGGCTGGATGGGGAGGTGAAGACGGAAGAGGAGGAATTGAGACTGCTTTCCAATCTACTTCGATAGGAGGATAAAATGAGTTTTAGTCAGGAAAAAAGCCCAGTGTGTAAAGTGTTTTCAATCAGTGATTAATTGTAGTGTAGCTTGCATCCTGCTATAATGAGGTGGAATGAAACTACCCGATCTCAAAACCATCCGTCTCAAAGGACCTGACGAGCGATTGCCATACCGCCTGCGTGAGCCTTTTATGTCCGGGCCCGAGTTGTCGCTGTATCGTGTGCTGGTCGAATTGGTGGAAGATCGTTACGTGATCTTTCCAAAAGTGGGTTTGAACGACATCTTTTTTATTGTGCGGCCGAATGAAAACGTCCATTACTTC
>DATDRD010000637.1:0-2573 GCA_035291925.1 Anaerolineales bacterium | reverse complement strand
CGATCCGCCCGTTTCGGCATGCCACTTGCGGTAGGTTTCATAGATCTTATCGAGCCAGAAAAAGTTGTGCATGATAAATTCGCCGCTGAAGATGCCCGCCTCTGGATTCTTTCGCGGTGTTGTGTCAAACCATAAACGAATCACCGCGTGAGCAAGTCCGTGCGGGAAGAACAATTTGTCAGCAGGGAAACTGCCTTTGATGATTGATTCAGCCGCGGGTGAGTCTGTAGCGAGAATGATGAACGGCGCCTTCGCGGACTCTGCGAATCCATTCCGATCAAAGTGCGCGATCCAAGCCCCGGCCCGCGAATCGTCTACTCGCATCACGCGGGATCCAAACTCAATTTCACCTCCGAGTTGCGTTATCTTCGCTGACAGGTTTTCGCAGACTTCACCGCCGCCGTTGGGGAGGTAATCGAATGCCCAGGCATCGCGGCGCATGAGTGTGTAAAAACGCAGGAAGGCGAGGAAACCTGCAAGTGGAACATTTTTTGGATCGGTTGACAAAGCATTGCGCGTGAGACCAAAGAAAAGTGCACGCAACGCAGGACCCCAGCTTTCGAGCGACTTGCCAAGGGTTAATCCCTCGAGCGGTTGATCTTCAACAAATGGATCGATGCCAATGGCCATGAGGAGCGTAGACCAAACATTAAAAATGCGAACCCAATCGCGCAGGTCGAGCATCCACAAAAACTGCGGGAGCAAAAAGAGCTGAATGTAATGGAGCGGCGCGGGGAGTTTGCTGTAACGAACGATCGAGCCAATCGGCGCGCGCCCAACAAAACTGCCGCGGCGATGGATCCATTGTTCTTCCTTCGCAGGAAACAATTGAGGGAGAATCTCGTGCCGCCTGAGCATGAATTTGAAATTCACGTACGAGGACCAGATGCCATGCACACCATGTTCATTCGGGAAGCGCCAGTCGTTGATGATAATTTCCTCCCTGCCCGAAAGCCTCCCACCCACACGTTCTTGCGATTCAAGGACAAGAGGCTTGAGTCCGCGTTCAGCGATGTGGAGGGCAGCGGTCAGACCCGCAACGCCGCCGCCGATGATGAGGGCATCGTAGTGTTTGGCCATTGTGGCTATTATATTTCACGCTCAAGAAAATGACAGCGTCAGGAGAGTGAAAGATATGAGATATTCCCAACATGCCTTAGGATAGATGAAATCACCTCCAATTGTCAATTTTCCGGGCCCTTGAGACTCGGAGAATTTTTTGTTTTACTCCAACAAGACAGCAACTCGTGACTTTCGTCTATTCTCAACTTTCGCTCATGCAAGTATCATATTCACATGCCTCATAAACAAGGTGAACATAACGACTTGATGCAAAACCGGGCCTCGCTTACGCGCTTTGCATGGCTGGCCATTGGCGCGGCGCTTGCAACCATGGCTCTCAAAACAGGCGCATATTTTCTAACAGGCTCGGTGGGTCTGCTATCTGATGCAATCGAGTCGCTCGTAAATCTGGCTGGCGCAAGCATGGCACTCATCATGCTTACCATTGCAGCGCGGCCAGCCGATGAAAGCCACGTATACGGTCACAGCAAAGCGGAATATTTTGCCAGCATCACGGAGGGACTTCTCATCCTGGGCGCGGCGGCAGGGATTGTCAGTGCAGCGGTGGATCGGTTGTTTCATCCGCGTCCACTGGACCAATTGGGACTTGGATTGGGCGTCTCCATCGTGGCTTCAGCAATCAACTTTGTTGTCGCGCGCAAATTGATGAGCGAAGGAAAGAAACGCAATTCCATCACGCTCGAAGCAGATGCGCAGCACCTGATTACCGATGTGTGGACATCGGCTGGCGTGATCGGCGGAGTTGCGATTATAGGATTAACGGGCTGGAATATTCTTGACCCGCTGGTTGCCATCGCGGTCGCGCTCAACATCATTTGGACGGGGATTCAACTTGTGAACCGTTCCGCTGCCGGTCTCATGGACACGGCTTTACCCGAACGCGAACAAAAGTTGATTCAAGAAGTTATGGGGAAATATCGCGAAAAAGGCGTCAGCTTCCATGCACTGCTTACTCGTGAAGCAGCGGCGCGGAGATTCGTCTCTGTGCACATGCTCGTTCCCGGCGATTGGACAGTCCATGATGCGCACCACGTTGCGGAGGATTTCGAGTCCGAGGTCCGAGCTGTATTGGGAGGCGTGATCACGGTCTTCACGCATCTTGAGCCTGTTGAAGATGAACTTTCCATGGAAGATATATTTTTGGATAGGGAACAATAAGAAGTGCGACTATACTTGTATATATCTTTCTATCATGCCGTATCAATCCCAAATATAAAATGGAGACGGAGCGAACAATTAGATTTGTGCCCTCCCAAAATATTCCATGCCCAATCTATTTGATATTCTAATCAGGCGAGCGAGATTGCGCGGTAATCCAGAATCACTGGTTGATATCGGTATTGTTGGCGGGCAAATTTTGTCGCTTGAAGAGAATCTGGCTGCAGATGCAGGGATGTTGATTGATGCTCAAGGGAATATGGTAACCGAGTCTTCGTTAACCCGCATCTGCATCTGCGCAAGGTTTACACCCGCGAAATGATGGACGACGA
>DATDRD010000636.1:0-4712 GCA_035291925.1 Anaerolineales bacterium | reverse complement strand
CCAAGGCTAGCGTGAGCGTTTACATACTTCCATAATCTTTGATAATTTATCATACCAAACACTTACATCATCCTCTTCGAACTCATCGAAAGAACTCGGAGATTTCCAAAATCTCCGAGTTCTATAAGGTGATATATATATATGCCCCAACCCTCAACCATCGTCTTGGTTTGTGAACACGGCGCGGCGAAAAGCGTCGTTGCCGCAGCTTACTTCAATAAATTAGCTGACGAAAAGGGTTTGAACCTCCAGGCCGTTGCTCGAGGCACGAATCCGGACCAAACCTTATCTCCACACGCTGTCATAGGATTGCTTGAAGACGGGCTGACTCCAACCGAATCCGTCCCACGAGAATTATCGCTTGCTGATGTGGAATCTGCACAACGAATTATCACCTTTTGCGAACTGCCCGAAGAATATAATCAAAAAGCGAGTGTCGAACAATGGAATGGCGTGCTGCCTGTCAGTGAGAATTACGAACAGGCACGCGATGCAATCATCGAACGAATCAATACACTAATAAATACTCTTTCTTAAAGCCATGGATATGCCAAAACCACTAAACTCTTCAGTAGATTCGAGCATCAACATTGCACCTCAATCTTACATGGGTCTATTTTTCCGCTTCCTGCGATTCGGATTTCTTGCCTGGGGCGGGCCCGTTGCACAGATTTCCATGATCCGACAGGAACTTGTGGAGGAGGAAAAATGGATCGGCCCCGAGAAGTTCAATCGCGTCCTGTCAGTCTATCAGGCTATGCCCGGCCCCGAAGCGCATGAGCTATGTGTTTATTTCGGCATGATCGCAGGCGGACGCACGGGTGCATTTCTGGCGGGACTCGGCTTTATGCTGCCGGGCTTCGTATTGATACTCGCGCTTTCGTGGTTCTACGTTGCTTATGGGATCAGCTCACCTCTCTTTCAATCTGTTTTTATGGGGATGCAGCCTGCCGTCGCGGCGCTCATCGTGCGCGCGGTGCATCGCATTGGCAGTCATGCCCTTCATGAAAATACATGGCTGTGGGGAATCGCATTGATCGCAGGTCTTGCTCAACTGCTCAAGTTCAATTTTCTGGTCACTCTTCTAATGGCTGGATTGATCCATGCGTTTGCACAACGGAAACAAAAAGGACTGGCATTGATCATCGGGGCTGGTTTTTTTGGATATCTGGCATATTTTGGTTTGACAGGAATGGAGACGATACCAAGCTCGCCAGATATCACCACAGCGTCAACCAAAACCGCTTCACTCCTGGCTTTATTCTGGTCCGGTCTAAAAAGCGGACTCCTCACCTTCGGCGGCGCGTATACCGTCATTCCGTTCCTCCAACATGATGCCGTTGAAGTCGGCAGCTGGATGACCAGCGCGCAATTCCTCGATGGACTCGCCCTCTCCGGCCTTTTGCCCGCGCCATTGATCATCTTTTCCACCTTTGTTGGTTACATCGGCGGCGGCCCGCTTGGAGCGATCATCATCACAGCTGCCATCTTCGCACCGGCCTTTGCCTTCACCATGATCGGACATGATTATCTGGAGCGATTGGTGAATAACGAATCCGCACATGCGTTTCTCGACGGTGTGACCGCAGGCGTTGTGGGGTTGATCGGCGCGACCGCGCTCGGTATCTTGAGTGAGACAGTCATTGGTCTGCATGCATGGGTCATTTTTGGCGCAACCGTGATCGCCCTCTTTCGATCAAAATCAAAGTGGACTGTCGCGGGGGTTGTCCTTGCCGCAGGTTTGTATGGAATGATATTTTTGTAATTCATATTGCACCAAAGCGGTCTGCGACCGCCGTCATTTGCATGCTCCCACAGGGTCTGAGACCCTGTGGGAGCATGAGAGTGACAGGAAAAGGAGTTCCTCATGAAATGGATTACCCGCTCTCACATCCACGTGGACCGCGTCGCGTGCCCGTGGCTCATCACCCGCTTTATCGACAACGAAGCGGAATTCTTATTTGTGCCCAGCAACCAGGTTGAACAGGTAGCGAAAGAAACCGGCGCGATTCCCTTTGATGTGCCGGGCGTGGAACTCGGCCACAACGAGGGTCGCTGTTCATTTGAGTCAATCCTCTTGAAATATGACTTGAAAGAAGCCGGTTTGCTGCGACTGGCAAAGATCGTCCATGCCGCGGATGTTGCGGAGGACATTGACACCGATCCGATCGGGCGCGGACTCGAAGCAATCGCATCGGGTTATAGCCTGCGATTCCCTGAAGACATGGAAAATCTCGAACACCAATTTGAAGTCTATGACGCACTTTATGCATGGTGCCGGTTGCAGGTTGTAAACACGTAAGGGCAGGGATGTTCCGCGACCCTGCCCACTTGGGCATCCGCAAGGGATCGCCCCTACACAAACCCATGGACATCACCCTCCTCTTCTCCACGCGCATCATCCGTCTGTTCTGTTATGGATTCCTGTCAGTTGTACTGGCATTGTATCTTTCCGAAGCAGGACTAACGGAAGGACAGATTGGCCTGTTATTCACGCTCACCCTCGCCGGGGACGCGTTGATCTCACTGTGGCTGACCACGTCCGCGGACCGGTTTGGCAGGAAACGCACATTGATTATCGGTGCGCTTTTGATGGCGGGAGCAGGCGTCGCCTTTATCCTGACGCGGAACGTCATCTTATTAATCGCCGCGGCCATCGTCGGGGTTATCAGCCCGAGCGGGAACGAGATCGGCCCCTTCCTATCCATTGAACAGGCTGGACTGACACAACTCATCTCCAATCAAAAACGCACACAATTTTTCGCCTGGTACAACCTGGCAGGCTCATTTGCCACAGCCACAGGCGCGCTGGCGGGCGGCTGGCTCGCGCAGGGTTTGCAGGACAAGGGATGGGCCGCGCTCGAATCCTATCGCGTGTTGTTGATGGGTTACGCGCTGGGTGGATTTCTTCTTTTCCTGTTGTTCCTCAACCTGACACAATCTGTTGAAGTGGGGATCACAGGGCAGGAAACACCACAGCGCATACTTGGCTTGCATCGCTCGCGCAATGTCGTGTTCAAGCTCAGCGCGCTATTCGCAATGGACGCGTTCGCAGGCGCTTTGCTTGTGCAAAGCATGCTTGCGTATTGGTTTCACGTTCGTTTTGGGGTTGAGTCGGGGGTACTCGGCAGCATCTTCTTCGGCGCAAACATCCTCGCGGGCATCTCGGCATTGCTTGCAATCCGAATTGCAAACCGGATCGGGTTGATCAACACCATGGTCTTTACACATATCCCATCGAACGTTTTGTTGATCCTGGTCCCCCTGATGCCGACCCTGCCGCTTGCAATCGGGATTCTCCTCCTGCGCTTCAGCATCTCGCAAATGGATGTACCCACGCGTCAATCGTACACGATGGCTGTTGTGGCTCCCGACGAGCGATCGGCCGCCTCGGGTGTCACTGCCATCGCCCGTTCTGTCGGCGCGTCCGTTTCCCCCGCGCTGACGGGATTGCTCTTCAGCGTGCCTGTTTTGTTCAACGTTCCATTCTTTTTATCCGGCGGGTTGAAAGTTATTTATGACCTGCTGCTTTACCGCGAATTCCGTGCTGTGAAACCACCCGAAGAAACGTAAGGGCGGGCGCAAAGCGTCCCGCCCCTACACCGACAAATCATCCATCTGCATAAATACCTCCACAACGCGGGGGTCGAAGTGTTTTCCAGAATCCGCTTTGATCTTCTCGCGCACTTCAGCATGCGGTAATGCCTTGTGGTAGGGCCGGTCGTTCGTCAGCGCATCCCACACATCGATCACGGCAAAGATGCGCGCATAGAAGGGGATCTCTTCTCCTTTCAAACCCAGTGGATAACCCGTGCCATCCCATTTCTCATGATGACAATGAGGAATGACGATAGCCGACCGCAAAAACTCAATCGGAGAGAGCATCCTATACGCCCTGCCAGGATGCTCCTGCATGCAGGCGCGTTCTTCATCGGTAAGTTTGCCCTTCTTGAGCAAAATCTCATCGGGTATCGCCATCTTGCCAATATCATGCAAGAGCGCTCCATGCCTGATATGCACCAACTCATCACCCTGTACACCCATGGCTCGAGCAAGGCGTTCGGTTAGTGTGGTCACGCGCTCGGTATGTCCTCCTGTTTCCTTGTCGCGCAAGTCAAGCGCGTCTACCCAGCCCTTCAATGTGGCTTCGTAGGCGATTTCCAACTCCACTTTCGCCACTTCCAAATCGAAGTTTGTCGATTTCAAATTCTCGAATAAACGCGCATTGTCAATTGCCACGGCGGCCTGATCAGCGAATGCCGAAATTAACTCCCTGTCTCCTTCACCGAAGATGCCGGTATGCACCTTGTTATCCACGTAGATCACACCAATCAATTTATTCTTGATCTTCAACGGCACACACAGGATCGAACGGAGTCTGTATGCGGCAACGCTCATCTGGTTTTCAAAACGCGGGTCTTCCTGCGCATTGGTCGTGATGATCACTTCTCCGGTCTCCGCTACCCTGCGAGCGATCGTCATGCTGAGCTTAAATTCATCCGCCCCCAGGTTGACATTTGACATCCCGCGGGCGATCTCGAACTTCAACTTTCCATCGGACTCGTCCAGCATCATCAGGAAGCCGCGTTCGGCGCGCATGAGTTTGACGACCGCATCCATCACCTCCTCGAGCACTCGCTGCTGGCCCAGGGAAGAGTTGATCGCCTGCCCCACGCCTATCAGCGCCTCAAGCTGATTCTGCCGCGCCTTTA
>DATDRD010000635.1:0-4241 GCA_035291925.1 Anaerolineales bacterium | reverse complement strand
GCGAATTGTTGTCGCTGTGGGGAGGTCGGATCCTGGCAGAACAGGAGCTGGACCCCAATATCCCAGACTTCACTCAACGTATTCTGCAGATTGAAGAAGGCTTCTATTTGGAAACCCCGGCGAGCCTGGAGCCGTCTGATTGTTTCAATCATTCCTGTGAGCCGAATGTCGGTTTCACCGGGCAGATTGGTTTGGTTGCCATGCGCGATATTGAAGCCGGAGAGGAACTCAATTTCGATTACGCCATGTGCGATGGCACGCCTTACGATGAGTTTGACTGTTACTGCGGCGCCGAAAATTGCCGCGGCCGCGTTAAGGGCACGGACTGGACGCGCCCCGAACTGTGGGGGAAGTATGACGGCTACTTTATGCCGTATCTGGCAAGGCGCATTGAAGCGCTCAAAGCCAGGATGCACGTGCTTGCATAAAAAAAACACGGATTGCGAGGATGAATGTAAAATCAGCGCCATCCGTGTTTATGTTTAAATCTTTTGCATTCCAAATTTTCATCGTTGCGCTTGTTTTGCGCCTGATCCCTGTCATCCTTGCGCGCGGGTTGGGCATTGGCCTCGACGATATGTTCCAATATGATATGCTGGCGCGCAGTATTGTTGCGGGGAATGGATTTCGCTGGTACGCGCAGGAGGATTTAACTCTGCTCGCGTCCTTCGTGGACTTCGACCTGGCCACCGTCAAAGAATATGATCCCATCCTTGGCATTCTCACTTCGTTCCGGGCACCGCTATATCCTTCATTTCTTGCGTTCATTTACTTTTTCAGCGGGACAGGCTTCTCGCGTTTCTTTGCCGCACGATTTGCACAAGCCATCTTTCTTGGTGCGCCGCTCGCACCACTTACGTACTGGGTTGCTCAACGACTTTTTCCTCTTTCTCCTTTCCTGAAAGATGCAGGAGGACGGAACAATGAACAGGCTGCGCGGATCGCTGCGTGGGTTGTCGCATGTTATCCCATGCTGCTTGTATATCCCCTTGGCTTAGGGACGGAAAATCCTTTTCTCATTTTACTTCTTACTTCTTTCTTCTTTCTTCTCTCCTCCATCAATAAGCCAAGCGCGATACATTTCCTGCTTTCTGGATTCTTCCTAGGTCTTACTGCCCTCACTCGCTCGGTTATCCTTCCATTTGCAGGACTTGCGATGCTTTGGGCCTGGCTCGTCTTAAGACAATACCGTGGGGCGACATCGATTGCAGTTGCCTTTGCGCTTACCATTTCTCCATGGATCATTCGAAATTCGCTATTGCATCATAAGTTGACTGGAATCGAAACTTCGATGGGCTACAATCTGTATCTGGGTTATCACCCACAGGGAAACGGCTCATTCGTCTTCGGCCCTTCCCTGGATCTGTTGACCATCCTCGATGATGCGGAACGAGACCGGACCGGCATGCAAAAAGCGATTGAATTCATTAATGCACAACCGGAGAGATTTATTCCCCTCGCTGTCGATCGTCTGGGATTCTTCTTTAGCCTCGAAAAGCGTGTGTTGATGTATTTCTATTCAAACAATATCATTGGATATATCCCTCCTCCACTGCTGCTGACGATTTCAGCCATCCTGCTTTTGCCTTTCGTGATTATCTCGTGCTCTGCCGCGCTCGGCCTTTCTGTTCTTCGCTGGAAACCTGAACACATCTTGCTGGGCCTGCTATTTATTAGCTATACACTGCCACATGTATTCATTCTTTCAGAAGATCGCTTTCATCTCGCGCTGGTGCCGTATCTTGCCATTCTTGCCGCGCAATTCTGGGTCAATGGCTTCAGTGTCTTATCCACTCGCTGGAATGAGTCGTTGACAGGAAAATTCGTTGTAGCCTTCGCGATATTTGCCATGTTTCTGCTCTTCTTCAACTGGGGTTGGGAACTGTATCGTGATGCGGATAAAATATCCCAGTTGCTTGCTCCAAATGGAAACCAATCCCACTCCCCCTACTGATGACTGCCAACTGATCACTGATAACTATGAAAAATCTCCTTGGTGAAAAACTGCACTTTGACTGGAAGATCGTTTCCATCACAATCGTCAGCACGTTGCTACTGATGGCGGATTACTATCATAAGTTCACTCCGCACAAGTATTGGGATCGGATCATTCTATACCTTGTCATTCCGCTGGCAATCATCCTTTTCATCTTCCGCGAAGACCCAAAGGAATTTGGTCTCTCTCTTGGCGATTGGAAAGCAGGACTGGCGATCACTGCTCTCGGAATCCTGTTCATGGCTCCGGTCATCTACTTTTTGGGACAAGGCGCTGAGTCCATGAAATCATATTATGAGCCGCTCATCGAGGGCCTGCCCTGGACGACCTTCCTTGATTTGATCGGCTGGGAATTCCTGTTCCGGGGATGGCTATTATTCGGCTACGCCCGCAAGTTCGGGCACGACGCGTTGTGGTTGCAGGCTGTCCCGTTTGCATTGATGCACAATGGAAAACCTGAAGTGGAGACGCTATCCACCATCTTCGGCGGATTCGCCTTTGGCTGGGTGGCCTACCGGACAAAGTCGTTCGTCTGGCCGTTTTTGATCCATTGGTTTATCGCAACCTTCATTATCATTGTCGCAGCAGGATTGATATAAGAACGGACAAACCATCAAACTACATGGCTACTTACACCCTTCGCCCCGCGCTTGAAACGGATCTGCCCTCGATCAAGGAATTAATTTACTTGAGCGAGATCAACCCCATGGGTCTGGATTGGAAGCGTTTCGTCATCGCCGTAAATCCAAATGGAGAGGTCATCGGATGCGGCCAGTTAAAGCCTCATGGGAGGGATGTCCTTGAACTTGCTTCCATTGCGGTCCATCCCGAATATCGGAATCAGGGCGTTGCGGGCGCGATTATCGAGCGCCTGCTCGCCGATAGCCCGCGGCCTCTTTATCTCATGTGCCGGTCGCGGCTTGAGCCTCTCTATGCAAAGTTTGGTTTCCGCGCGATTCTCCATGACCAGATGCCGCGTTATTTTCAGCGCATTAGCAGGCTGGCGGGCTGGGTGGAAACAGTTGCGAGATTTGGAGAAGGAGATGGTCTCTCGGTGATGAAGTTGCAGTAAAATTATCCCTATGCAAAATATAAGGTCTGCTCTCTACATGTCCGCCGGAATTTTGTTCGGATTATTCCTCGCGGCCCTCGTCTGGATCGTGGCCCGCAACCCCAGCGGGGAAGCGGTGACGCTTCGCCCCGTACCGACCGAAAGACCGGTCATTATGCATATCACCGGCGCGGTGCCGCGCCCGGGCGTGTATGCCCTTCCGGAAGGGAGCCGCGTGCAGGATGCCATCGCCGCCGCAGGTGGATTTCTCGCAGAAGCCGACAGGACTGAGATCAACCTTGCTGCCTTGCTTATTGATGGTGAGAAACTGGATATTCCTTATATCGAAGGCGGCTCGCCTGTACTTCCCACACCAGACGCAACGGTGGTCGCAGCGACCACCGAACTGATTGACATCAACACTGCTTCGCAAAGCGAACTCGAGACGCTGCCTGGCATCGGTCCTACCACGGCACAGAAGATCATTGAATATCGCCAACAGAACGGTGCATTTGTTAGCACCGAGGAACTCATCAATGTTTCTGGCATTGGCCCCGGTCTGTACGAACGTGTCAAGGATCTGATCACTGTTGGGCCGTAGGGAGGCATCCTTCGATTACTGGCCTGCCACTGCGCGCAATTGCTCTCTAGCAAAGACATGTCAGCTCGCTTGATCGCCCGTCAAAAAAAGATGGGAATGCTGAAACAATACTTTCTTTTACTCTCGAGCCTGCCAGGAACTCTTCTGTCAACTAAAGCCTCTGTAGCCTGAAACCCCTTTTGGAGAAAAACTGTGAAAAGGTATTTGCTCGTTCCATTGCTAATTTGCCTGGCAATATCAGCTTGCGCTTCCAAAGAGAATGGCCGGCCTCTTGTTGGATCCTGGAGGTTGACTGCCTATGGTCCTGTTGATTCCCCGACCCCTGCGGTGCCTGATGCTGACGCAACTCTCGCATTTGGCGAAGACGGGACCCTGACTGGCTCTACCGGCTGTAATCAGCTTGGCGGTGATTATAGCGTGGAAGGTGACCAGATCACTTTTGGCAAAAATGTTTCAACGCTTATCGCATGCCCTGACCTGCAGATGGCGCAGGAGGATGCCATGCATCAGGTATTAATGGATACCGCCACTTTCAACGTCGAAGGCGATACGCTGACGATCATCAAGAACGATACAGTTCTGGTGTTTGAAGC
>DATDRD010000634.1:0-4736 GCA_035291925.1 Anaerolineales bacterium | reverse complement strand
GTATTGGATGACTGGCTTGGATTGGAAATACGAGGACGGTACCTCTCCCAAGCCTGCCATTCTGGTTGCCCCGCAAAATGTCACCAACGGTTACATTAAGGGCACCTATCCGGCTTTCAAAGTGCAAACTGGCGACATCTTCAAGACCCGGCTCGGATGCGAAGGGCTTCAGAAGACCAGTTGTTACGTTGAATTCCGCCTTTATTATCAGATCGGATCCGGTGCCGTTACGCCTCTTCCCTTTTTCCCTAACGGTCGAGAGCCCTTTTATGAAAAATGGGATGGCAGTACCAGACCTGCGGATTTCACTTATCCGGATATCAAACTGGATGCGCTGGCTGGGCAAGATGTCAAGTTCATCCTGTATATGTCCGCGTATGGCTCGCCGGTAGGTGACCGCGCCTTGTGGGGCAACCCTGTGATTGTACGCAAGGGAGGGGCTCCTCCAGCTACGTCCACTCCATCACCAACGCCGACGCCCACAGGTACCGCTGTTACTTCAACTGCAACGGCGACACCCACAAACACCACTGTGGCTCCATCTGCAACGCCCACGCCTACAAATACTACTGTCGTTCCATCGGCGACGCCTACAGCCACGGCAACAACCTCGGCTAGCGCATATCAAAATACGAAATATGCGTTCAGGTTCACCCTGCCTGCGGGAGCTACGATCGCAAGCCAGTCAGATAACGCGGGCCGTGTCAATTTGCCATTCACAGCAGGGACCAACCTCCTTGAAAAGTATATTCAGGTCCATGTTGAGGAAGGCAGGAATCCGTGTGTAAGCCCGGCAGTCGAACCGAATCCCACCTCTTCTGAAAACGTGACGATCAACAGCATCCAGTTCCTCAAACAGACTGGTCAGGGCGCTGCGGCAGGCAACAGGTACGATTGGACTGCGTATTCCACGACTCGCAACAACGCCTGCATCAGCCTGGCATTTATCCTGCACTCTGCGAACCAGGGGAACTATTCCCCAACACCGCCTGCTTTTGACTCTGCGGCTGAGTCGGCTGTTTTTTCTACAGTCATGTCCACGTTCAATTGGATCACCTAAAGATCTCACTCGCATCATTCTAGACGAAGGCCTGGTCCGCGTGATCAGGCCTTTCCTTCGTCCGAACCATGGCCCGCGAACGGATGACCCTCCTCCTTGCAGATGACGACCACACCATAGTGGACAGCCTCGCCCCGTTCCTGGAACGCGCCGGCTTCAAAGTATTGGTTGTATCCAATGGCGCCGCGGCTCTCGAGAAGGTGCAGTCCCATCATCCGGATCTGATCGTTCTCGATGTTCTTATGCCGCGCATGGATGGCCGTGAGACGCTGCGCCGCCTGCGGCACGCCAATGTCTGGACGCCGACGATCCTGCTGACGCAAGTGGGGGAAGCCTCGGAGCGTGCCCTGGCTCTTGAAGAAGGCGCGGACGATTATCTCAACAAACCATTTGACCCGCACGAGCTGCTGGCGCGTGTACGCGCTGTTCTGCGGCGTGCGCGTCCCGGTGAACGCTCCCTCTCGGCGGCGTGGTTGCTTACAGCAGGCGATCTTCTGCTGGATCGTCGTGCCCGGCGTGCTTCCGTAAAAGGAGAACCTCTCGACTTGACTCCCAAGGCACTTTCAGTCCTTGAGTACCTCATGACGCATCCTGATGAAGTGGTTTCACGCGAGCGACTGCTCACTGCCGTGTGGGGCTGGGAATACCCGGCGGGCACGCGCACCGTGGACACGCGCATGGCTGAACTCCGCCGCGCGCTGGATGACGACCCGGCCTCCCCGTATTACATTGAAACGATATCCGGGGAAGGCTATCGTTTCATCCCTTCTGTACATGGTGAAGGGTAGATAAAACGCGTGGTTAAAAAGTCCTGGCTGGTTCTTTTTTTAATTGCCCTGCCATTACTTTCGGGTGCATTTGTTTCTGTTCTGGCGCAGGGATTTTTTCAACCTGTTCCCGTGCTTGTATTCAAAATAGATGTTGGAATGCTTGCGTTTGTCGCAGGGGTGATCGTTACACTTTTGCTTTTATCGTTTTATTTAGGTGGTCTGCGTATTGAACGACGGTCACATCGCATGCTGGAAAGATCACTCAAGGAAGCGGAATTGGGCCGTCGCCGTTTCCTGCGCCGGCTCGATCACGAAATCAAGAATCCGCTTACGGGTTTGCGCGCCGCGTTGGTAAATTTGCAGGAGATGCGCGGTACGGAGGAACGTCAGCGCGCCGCGGCTAACGCCAGCCACGCCGTCGACCGCTTGAGCAGGCTGCTGGCCGATCTGAGAAAACTTTCTGATCTCGAGGAACGGTCTTTGGAGAACCTGCCGGTCGATGTGCCTGAACTTTTACAGGAGATGGTGGATGCAGCCCGTTCCCTGCCAGCGTATGGGAATAGAGAAGTCAATTTGTTGATCTCGCGCGTGCCGTCGCCGTTCCCAACTGTGAGGGGTGACCGCGACCTGCTGGGCGTGGCGGTGTATAACCTCGTCGAAAACGCGCTCAAGTTCACGACCGCGAATGAATCGGTGGAAGTCCGCGCCCTGGAAGATGGAAGGACCATCGTCGTGGAAGTGGCGGATTCGGGCGGGGGCATCCCGGCTGAAGATCTATCCAACATTTTTGAAGAACTGTATCGCGGCTCCAATGCGCGCGGAGTGGACGGCAGCGGGCTTGGGCTTGCGCTGGTTCGTCGTATTGTGGCATTGCATGGGGGAGAGATTGAAGTGCGCAGCCGGCAGGAGGAGCCGCGTGGGACGGTGTTCACCGTGCGGCTGCCTGTTTCAAAACGCTAGGCACGTTACAAAATTGTGACATCTCTGGCACACGCCTGTAACAGCGGGGGAGTATAGTATTTGTATGAAATATTCGCAGAATGTTCATGAAGCCGAAAAGAGATTGATCAAAGCCGTACAACGGGGCGATCTGGATGCGTTCAATCTTCTGATCCTGCGCTATCAAAACCTCCTCTTTAGCGTTGCGTTCCGCATCCTGCATGATGAAGATGCGACGGCAGATGCCGTGCAGGAGGCTCTCCTCTCTGCGTACCGCAAATTCAACACGTTCCGCGGGGGTTCTCTGAGGAGCTGGCTGGCACGAGTGGTTGTCAATGCCTGTTACGATGAGATGCGGAAGAAACGTCGCCAACACTTGGTTCCATTGGAACACCTTAACGCCGCGGGTGAGGAGATTGAATCCGGCTATTGGCTGGTTGACCCCACCGCCGGGCCGGAAGAGCGTTTTGAAGCCTGGGAATTGGGCCATGCCGTACAGGACAGCCTTCACACACTGCCCCCGATGTATCGCACGGTTCTTGTGCTGGTGGATATTGAAGGATTATCCTACGACGAGGCGGCGATTATAGCGCGCGTTCCGGTTGGGACTGTTAAGAGCCGTCTGGCGCGTGCCCGTCTGCAGATGCAAAGATCATTACAGGCATTTGGGGATTTGTTGCCTGTCCCTTATCGGATCGAAATGCCTGTTTCAGTAGGAATGTAAAACTAATCAAGCTTCAGGGAAAAGAATGCGCCGATCATTGATTATTCTCCTTGTGCTAAGCCTGTTCCTTTCAGCCTGTGGCACGCTTGAAGTTTACATTGACACTCCATCGGTTGGTGAACCTGCTGTTCCTCCTCTTCAAGCAACCGCCGAACCAACACTCTCATTGAACTCTTCCTCGGAAGAAATCCAGCAGGCAATGCTTGAAAGCGCCACAAATTGGCTATCCATCTGGATGGATGGCACGATCGCACAGTACGCGCCGGAAGGATCTGATGCACCACCGCAAGTCTCACGCGAGCAGGTTTGGATCGATCTGTCAACAAGCCGCTTCCGCATTTTGATCGGACCCAGCGAAGAGAATGCGGAAAGATTCATCGCCTCTGATGGCATGACCGTCCTTGAGATGGATCTGAGGACCGGTCAGAGTCAGTCTCGTCCGTTGCCTGAGTTTGCGCAGGCCAGGCAATTTGTCCCGACACTGGAACCGGGATCTGGATACCCACAGCCGCTCTGGGGACAGATCGGTACTCCCGTTTCGCAACTGGCTTTTTCGTCAGACTTTGCACAGAGTGAGGGTACGTTTAAGCCGGTGGCAACTGAATTCGTTGCGGACCGCGAAACGGTCGTTGTGGAATGGAAAGCCGCTCAAAATGATCTGCCATCCTGGCGTATGTGGCTGGATGCCAAAACCGCGGTCATACTCAAGATGCAGACTTTTGGTAAAGGCGGAGGGGAAACGATCCAGAGTGAGGCCGTTGTAAACCAGGTAATATATGATGATATCTTCCCTGATGCTTTATTCCGTGCGCCCTCGGCGCTGCCGCAGTTTGGCGATGTAGCTGGAGGGGGAGGTCACCCTGTCGAAACGGAAACCATTCCTCCATCCGGGAAGGATGCGCTGGGTGAGTTGTATTTCTTTACGTTGCCCCATCGGTCAGGACAGTCCATTCAGTTGGTCCGCCTGCCAGGGATGTGTGTGGTCGGTTTGGCGGAGTGCCCGCAGTTGGAATCTCTGGTTGCTCCCTTCCCATTTGATTTCTCGTTGACGCCGCTTTCGTGGTCGCCGGATGGAAACTTCGCCGCGTTTGCATATCCTGATGACCCAAACGGTACTCCATATAAGTTGTGGTTATTTGATCCCGCTGCACAAACATGGACTTCGTTGTTTGAGTACGCTTACATTGATCCACCGTTCTGGTCGCCCGATGGGAAGTGGCTTGCGTTCCGCGTGCAGGATGGG
>DATDRD010000633.1:0-3672 GCA_035291925.1 Anaerolineales bacterium | reverse complement strand
CTCATCCAGAGCACGCAGTCGGACGAGTTCATCGGCAATGATGCGGATCTGTTGATCGTCGAGTGATCCGGTCATTTCCTTGCGGTAACGGGCAATGAATGGGACCGTGTTGCCATCATCCAGAAGGTTGATGACCGCAGTCACTTGGGACGGTTTGATTTTGAGTTGGGATGAAATTTGTTCGGCGTGAGTCATGGGCGTGATTTTATCACGGGGAAATATGGTTTCCTTTTCCATCAAAACCATCCAAAACGGTTGTGTCCTTCATTTGCTCGCGTAAAGCCCCATTTACATAAGTAAATATTGACAGGGAATAAACACATCCTGCTTGGATTTATCAAAATTGACGATTGTCTAGATGCTTACGAAAGAGCAAAGTGCAAATTGTCACAAATCGTTTAGAATCTGCCCGTTTTGCCCCATAATGTGCTGATATTTCGCTTCTTACTTTCCGTCACAGCACTCACACAAGCCTTTGATCATTCATCCATTCCACGTGGCAAATCAACGCTAATTACATCAATACAGGAGCTCGCGTGTCCTTAGATGTTTTTTACAAGTGAAAAAGTGCCCATTTTATTAACGAAAAAGTGCCCACTTTGAAAGAACCGACATTAAAATTATTAACGAAAAGGGGACCACTTTATTAACGAAAAGTAGCCCATTTTTGTCCTCCGCAAAGAGCGGGTGATAAAATCTCGATTGCCCAATGAAGGATAGAGCAACGCTGAGGAGCGACTCGAGCATCATTGAGCGGCTATACAGCAGGGCAGGGCGAGACAATCGCTCTGTCCTTTTTTCGTCCTGCCCTGCTGGAAGCCCAAAAGCGATAAACCTGCTCGAAAGCCAATCATAGGTCGCGCCAATCGAAAAACTGGAGTGTGCGTCATTCGGCATGTTCACCTTGTGTACGTTGGCGAAAGCGATAGGACTCGCCGAGCAATTCAATAATGTGCGCATGATGAGTGAGGCGGTCAAGTAAGGCTGCGGTCAAACGTTCATCGCCAAAGACCTGGACCCAATCGGCGAATTTGAGATTGGTGGTGATGATCAAGGCGAGGCGTTCATAAAGCTCAGAACAGAAGGTAAAGAGCGCCTGTGCACCATTTTGGGAGAAGGGGATGAAACCAAGTTCATCCAGAACCACCAGGTCAAGTTTAAGGGCGGAGGCGATGAAGCGGTGCAAGCGATGTTCATCTTGCGCCTGAATTAATTCATTCACCAGACCCGCCGCGGTCCAGAAGCGCACGCGGCGTCCTTCGCGACAGGCAGCCGTTGCAAGACCCAGAGCCAGGTGGGTTTTGCCAAGACCGGGATTGCCGATCAAGATCAAACCCTGCTTTTGTTGAATGTACTCGCCGCGCGCGAGATCGAGAATTTGGGCTTTGTTGAGCATGGGCAGGCAGGAGAAATCAAAGTCAGCCAGTTCCTTGAGGACCGGGAAGCGCGCGTTTTTCAAGCGTTGCTGCAACATGTTGAGTTGGCGTTGGTTGACTTCCTGTTCAGCCAATGCCAGCAGGAAACGCACCGTATCGTGATTGTTGCGGGCCGCGTCGGTTGCAAATTGCGGATACAGTTTGGCAAAGGTGGGCAGACGTAATTGTCGCAGATACGAATCAAGCAGCGGGTTGCGTTCCATCATGACCTCGCTTCCAGCAGCTGGTTGTACTGCTCGAGACAAACTGGCTGGTATCCGACTGCCGTCAACTTGGGATGATCCAGGACGAGCGCGGGTGGAGATTCTTGCGGGGAGAGCAATTGGCGCAGGCAGAGCTGCACCCCGTCAAGATGTGCCGCACCCGAGTCCAATGCCTGCTTCACTGCGCGATCAACCATGTCTGCGGGATGATCGCGGTGGAGTTTCAAAATGGCGACGAATTCGCGCACGCCGCTGCCGTCGGGCTTGGTTTTGCGCAGCGCACCGAGCATTTTCTCGTACTCGGGCGTCCATTTTTGCCGCCACTGCCGCATGGGAAGCGCATACTCGAAGGCACCCGGACGCTGCTCCAGCAATCCCAGATAGTGCAACGGATTGAGAATATCCTGCTCGCGCTCAAAGCAGCGCGGGTGTTCCGCCACCACTTCCGCTGCGCTCAGGACCTCCACCTGAAACGGATAGGCGCGCAACGCAAGTTGTTTGCCAACATAGTTGGCTGGCACCGAATAGCGGTTGGTTTCGAACACGACCTGGCTGTATGGATTGACCGTCGCCAGATGATTGCTGCAAGCGGGGAAGTCGTGCTCTTCGAGCGGCAGCAAGGTGGATTTCTCGCTTTGCCAGACTTCCGCCACTGAGCGGCTTTCTCCGCGTGTATTGCGCTGCATGTCGTTCAGGCAGGCTTGATGCAGCACGGCGTTGAGTTCCGCGAAATCTTTGGCCTTCGGGATCGGTGCGAAAAAATTCCGCTGGGCATAGCCCACATCACTTTCCACGCCGCCTTTCTCATGTCCTTGCGCCGGGGTGCAGTAGTGACTCTCGAACAAGTAGTGACTGCGAAAGGCTCTGAAGGCTCTTTGCTCCTGGCGATGGTGTCCTTCCAATATACGGAACACTGCCGTCTTTAGATTGTCATACGTGATCCGCCGCGGAACACCTCCAAAAAAGTGAAACGCTTGAATGTGCCCTTCAAAAAATGCTTCCTGCTTTTGAAAAGGAAATGCCACTACGAAACGCGCTTTCGAGTAATTCAAGCGCATCACAAACATCTGCACCGTTTGGCGCGCGCCGTTGATCTCTGCTTGCGCTTCTCCCCAATCCACCTGCGCGTCTTGTCCAATATCGAATTCCAATGGCAGATATGCCGGACGTGGTTTGCGTGCCCGCCGTTTCTGGCTGACGTATGTATGCACATTGCTTTCACAACCGCGATACCCCTCCGCTTGCACAAGTTGATAGATCTTATGGGCGGTATATCGCTGCTTGCGCGGCAACTTCTCGCTTTCTTCGAGCAGATCCTCAATCCGTGCATGATACGACCCTAGCACCGGCGCTTGCCGCGCGCCTTTCTGTTGATACCCTTTTGGCTCGGCGTCCGCCAATGCCTGACGGATCAACTTGCGGCTATACCGCATTTGTCTGCTGATCGCGCGAATGCTCTGCCCTTCCACATAATACGCCTTCCGAATCTTCTCGTAGTCTTCCACCGTTTTCATCTCCTGTGTACCTCCGGTACTCATCGTACCGAAGTTACGCTATTGGTGGGCTACTTTTCGTTAATATTTTCTTGCCCAGGTGGGCTACTTTTATTTTATAAAAAACACATACATATCAGGGAAATTGCAACAGGTACCGACATTGCCCTCATGGAGCATGGAGGGGTCGTGAATCATGTTGCCTTCAGCCCAGACGGCAGGTACGTAGCTTCCGGTAGCAATGATGCTACTGCCCGTGTTTGGGAAGCTGCCACGGGGAAGGAGGTCGCACGCAAGACTCATGATGATATCGTGGTCTCTGTGGCTTTCAGTCCAGATGGTAAGTATGTGGTCTCAGATAGTGAAGATGCCACCGCCCGTGTTTGGGAAGCCACAACAGGTACAGAGATTGCCCGCATGACGCATGATGCTACTGTAACCTCTGTTGCATTTAGCCCAAACAGCGATCAGGTGGTCTCAGGAAGTTTTGATACCACTGCCCGTGTCTGGGAGGCTGCAACAGGAACAGAGATTGCCCGT
>DATDRD010000632.1:0-2176 GCA_035291925.1 Anaerolineales bacterium | reverse complement strand
CAGGCAATCAAAGGCATGTCAGCGGATATTGTATTCGCGGGCGTGCAGGCATCCAACGACCTCGACGGTCAGATTGGACCGATGATTGCCGCGTATCTCGATATGCCGTACATTGGCGGAGTCAGTTCGGTGGAAGTCGTGGGGGATACTGCAACTGTAAACAAAGAATTCGCAGGCGGCATGGCGGGGAAATACTCTGTCAGTTTGCCGATGGTGGTCGGTGTGCAAGCCGCGTCCAAGCCGCCGCGCTACGCACCGATCAGCAAAGTGAGACAGGTCGCGCAGACCGCGACAATCGAGAAGATTAGTCCTTCCGCGAATGGCGCGGGTGCGGGATTGACGATGAGGAAGATGGCTCCACCCGTTGTCACAGGCCACGCGGAAATGTTGACGGGTTCATCGAAGGAAGTCGCCGCGAAGATTGTGGAGTTGTTGAAGAGTAAAGGGCTAGCTTAATGTCATTGCGAGGAGCGAAGCGACGAAGCAATCTCCACTAACAAAAGTCAGTCAGGTTATTTGGGATTGCTTCGCTTCGCTCGCAATGACATAGGAGAGATTATGAGCAACGATGTATTTGTGATCACCGAACACATGGATGGAAAATTTTCGGATGTGTCGTTTGAAATGGTTGGAAAAGCAAAGGAACTCGCCGCGTCGTTTGGCGGACAGGCTATCGTAGTGGTATTGGGAAGCGGAGTTTCCGCAGGAGTATTTGCTTCTGACTCAACTTTATATGTTGATGATTCAAAGCTCGCGCAGTTCAACCCCGAAGCATATGGGAGAGTCATCGAAGCGCTGGTAAAAGATAAATCCCCGCGCCTCGTCATGTTCGGCTGGACAGCCACAGGCATGGACATCGCCGCGTGGCTCTCGGCGCGCACGGGCAAACCGTGTGTGGCTTATGCAAGGGACTTGTGCATCGAGAATGGCTCGCTCGTCGTCAACAGCCAGCTCTATGGCGGGAAGATGATCGCAGAGGTCGCGCCTGAAGGTGATATGGCAATTGTTGCCATATTAGCTGGCTCGTTCCCTGCTGAGGTGGGTCAAGGTTCAACCGCCGCGACGCAAATTGCTTCGCCGGTGTCACTTGATAGATTGAAAACCAAATTCGTCGAAGCCATCAAACCTGCAGGCGGCGACGTGGATATCACCGCGCAGGATAAACTCGTTTCGATTGGGCGCGGGATCGGCGGCAAGGAAAACATCGAACTCGCCGAGGAGTTGGCGGGAAAACTTGGGGCAACGGTATCCGCTTCACGTCCCGTTGTGGACGCGGGCTGGCTGCCGCGCACGCGGCAGGTTGGCAAGTCGGGACTTAAGGTCAAGCCGAAGTTGTATCTCATGCTCGGCATCTCTGGCGCGCCCGAACATCTGGAGGGCATGAAGAGTGCCGAATTGATCATCGCGGTCAACACCGATAAGAAGGCGCCCATATTCAACGTGGCGCATTACGGCGCAACTGCGGATCTGTTCGAAGTCGCGGAGGCTATGCTGGAGTTACTATGATGTCATTGCGAGGGTGGTCGAGTAGGCGGTGCGCGAAGCGTTCCGCCATATCGAGACCACCCGAAGCAATCTCCTGGTTGATGGTTACTTGAGATTGCTTCGCTCGCCTGGTCTCGACGCTTGCGTCTCGACCAGCGCTCGTTCGCAATGACAACTTGAATCTGGGAGGGCACCTTGCTCACAACGATTGAAAAAATTGCCTTCATTTTTCTAGCTCTGATTTCGGCGGGGTTCACAATTCATGGAGTAAAGACAATCGTCGACTCAGTTCGCAAGGGACGACCTGCGCCTGAGTTGAAGAACATTCCTGCAAGTCTTATCAAGGCGGGAATCACGGTTCTCTTTCAACGCACTATCTTTCGCACGCGCAAGGTCTTGAGCGCGATTCACCTCGGGCTGTTCTTCGGTCTCATCACGTATGCCTTCGCCAATCTCGTGGACGTGCTTGAAGGTTTCATCCCTGGCTTTGAGTTGGTCTATGGCGGCAAGTATCTTGTCTTTCCGTTTTTGAATTCCACCCTCATCAACATTTTCAACCTCATCTCCGACTTGATGAGCGGCGCACTTCTCATCAGCATTACCGTTTTTCTAGTGCGTCGTTTCATTGTCAAAGACAAACGGCTCGATTATCGCGACAACGTTTTATTGAATCCGAAAGTTAAGGCGGGTG
>DATDRD010000631.1:0-2318 GCA_035291925.1 Anaerolineales bacterium | reverse complement strand
AACGTCGCGGCGCTCATCTTCGATCTTCTCGAGTCGTTTTTCGAGTTCCTTTGTTTGTGATTCGAGTCTGTCGCGGGCCTTCTCCAACTTCTGGCGTTCACGCGAGGTGCGATTGCGTTCCTTGCGGATGTCGTCGAGCAGTTTGTCGGCGCGCAGATCATCAGGGTGGATCTCTGCTTTGGCGGAATCAATGATCGTTTGATGAAGACCGAGTCGCTGTGCAATAAGCAGCGCGTTGGAGCGTCCGGGGAGTCCAATGGTTAGATGATAGGTCGGGCGCAGAGTCTTGATGTCGAATTCCAAAGAAGCGTTGACCACACCCTCTGTTGAATGAGCGAATGTCTTGAGCTCGGGGTAATGCGTTGCCACGAGAGTCGTGCATCCCGTTTCGAGCAGGTGGTTGAGAATGGCACGCGCCAAAGCCGCGCCTTCCTGCGGATCGGTGCCAGCGCCGAGTTCATCAAAGATGACGAGCGAACGATGATCAATTTGTTTAAGGATGTGAATGATGTTTGTAATATGGCCGCTGAACGTGCTGAGCGACTGCTCGATGGATTGTTCGTCTCCGATATCAGCATAGACCGCCTGGAAGCATGGCAGTTCCGAGCCGCTTTGTGCGGGGATGTGCAGTCCACTCTGCGCCATGAGCGCGAGCAAACCGACTGTTTTTAATGAAACCGTTTTGCCACCCGTGTTGGGACCAGTGATAACGATCGCGCGCGTGCCAGGTTTGGGGTCAACATCTATGGCGACAACGGTATTAGGATCAAGAAGAGGGTGTCTTGCATTCAACAAACGAATCAGCGTTCGGCTCTCAGTTTTCAGTTCTTGTTTCTGATTTTTGGCTGAACGCTGATCGCTGTTCGCTGACAGCTCATGAAGGACTGGTTCACTTGCCTTCAGTTCCTCCGCATACTTTGCCTTCGCGAAGATGAGGTCGAGCACGGCGAGGTTCTCAACGCCGTAAATCAGCTCTTCACGATGTTCGCCGATCTGTGCGGAGAGCTGATAAAGGATGCGCCGTTCTTCATCGCGTTCCTGTAGTTCCAGCTCGCGCACTTTATTGTTGAGTTCCACAACAGGCAATGGTTCCACAAACAAGGTCGCTCCGCTTGCGGATTGGTCATGGACGACGGCTTTGATCTGCCCTTTGAATTCCGCGCGCAATGGGATGACGTAACGTCCATCGCGCTGCGTGATGATCGGCTCCTGTAGTTTGTTTCCCGAATCGGTGAGATATTTTTGCAGGCGCGACATCAAGCGGTCGTGCGCGATCTTGATCTCACGTCGAAGTGTGGCGAGTTTCGGTGAAGCGGAATCCAGCACTTCGCCGCGCTCCGATAGTACGCGCGTGATTGCATCCACGATCCCATGCGATTCGGGCAGACCGGCCGCGATCTGCGCGAGGCGTGGGTACTCATCCGTTTTGCGCTCCAACGATTTTTTTATTTCGCGGCACGAGATCAACGTGGACTTGATGTCCAGCAGTTGCACCGGGTCAAGCACACCGCCGCGCGCCGCGAGATCGGCCGCAGGGCGGATGTCATGCGCGCCTCCGATGCCGATATCCTGAACGGAGAATAGTTTGCGCGCTTCACTGGTTTCAGCCAGACGGGCCAGCGCAAGGTCAGAGGAATCGGTCGGCTCAAGGGCACGCGCCAATTCCATCGAAGCGGAGAAATCACAGAATGCCTTCAACCGTTCGAGGATCTTAGGGTATTCAAGAACCTGCAGAGTTTTAGAATCCATTGCGGGGGAATTATAAACCAGAGGCGTTTTTAAATAAAAAGAGCGGATGTGATTCCGCTCTTTTCTTCAATGTGTCTCGTTTACTTTGTTCTCGCCGCCAATGCCGCGCCGACGATGCCCGCCTCGTTCAGGAATTGAGCAGGAACAACAGGCGTTTCGATCTTTAGCAGAGGAATGTATTTCCCAGACTCTTTGCTGATGCCGCCACCGATGATGAACAGGTCGGGCCAGAAAAGCCTTTCCATGGCGGCAAGATATTTATTCAATCGCTTGGCATGTTTTTTCCAGGAGAGTTCCTCGCTCTGGCGTACCGCATCGGAGGCGCGATGTTCCGCGTCCCTGCCGTTCATATCCAGGTGTCCAAACTCTGTATTTGGCAAAAGGTATCCGCGATGGAAGATGGCTGTGCCGATACCTGTTCCCAAAGTGATCATGATCACTGTTCCCGGTTGACCTTTGGCTGCGCCGAAATTCATCTCGGCGAGTCCTGCCGCGTCCGCATCGTTGATCGTTGTGCAGTCACAGCCTGTGGTTTTGGTGAACAGTTCATCTGTATTTATACCCACCCA
>DATDRD010000630.1:0-1831 GCA_035291925.1 Anaerolineales bacterium | reverse complement strand
TGCGATTGCGAGAACGGTTGCGGAGCCGCTTTTTTGCGTCAGCCACCAGATCAGCGCGAACTGCACTAGTGCGGATCCAAATAATGAGAAGGCTTGCCCCATCCAAATGGTGAAGAAGCGCCATGCCCAGTTGTGTGGAATCAATTGAGGTTGATTTTCCATGCTTTTCCCTTCAAAGTGATTTGCCACCTTTATAATAGACAGATGCGCATTTGGCAACCATCTATAGAAGGGATCATATGACAGCATTGAACTTTTTTTCCCGTCGCTCTCCAGTTTATGGACTCAATGGGATTGTCGCCACATCGCAACCACCTGCAACTGCCGCCGGGCTAGAAATTCTGGCGAAAGGCGGGAATGCGGCGGATGCCGCTGTCGCGGCGGGCGCGGCGCTCAATGTCACCGAGCCGTCATCCACTGGCATCGGCGGGGATATGTTCGCACTGTTCTATGACGCGAAAACAAAGGGAGTTACAGCCCTTAATGGATCAGGGCGCGCTCCTTCCGCCCTGACGCTTGATCGGCTAAGGAACGAGGGGATCACCACTGAAATGCCTCCATTCCACGTGCATACCGTGACCGTGCCTGGCGCGTGCGCAGGCTGGTTTGACCTGATCGAAAGACACGGGTCGCTTTCGATGGCGGAAATCCTCGCGCCCGCGATCCGACTCGCCGCGGAAGGCTTTCCGGTTGGGCCGATCACCTCCTACTCGTGGCAGCGCAATGCCCAGAACCAATTGAAGTTTGCCCTGAATGGACATGAGTTGACGATCAACGGTCGCGGCCCAAAGCCCGGAGAAATCTTCCGCAACCCGGGTTTGGCGCGCACATTGGAAGCCATTGCGCGGGGAGGCAAGTCGGCGTTTTATCAGGGTGAAATAGCGGAGACAATCGTCAGCGTAATAAAGGAGGTGGGCGGATGCATGTCTGCTGAGGATCTCGCGGCGCACGTATCCACATGGGAGGAACCAATCTCGGTCATGTATCGCGGCCTGCGAGTCTATGAATGTCCGCCGAATGGACAGGGGATCAGCGCGTTGATCGCGTTGAATATCCTTGAAGGATTTGATCTGGCTTCACTGGCGTCACTTTCAATTGAACGATTACATCTGATGATCGAAGCGATGCGACTCGCCTTCGCCGACTCGCGCTGGTACGTGGCTGACCCTGCGTTTTCCAAAATTCCCGTTCAGGAACTGTTGTCGAAAGAATATGCAAATAAACGTAGAAAGTTGATTGACTTGAATCGCTCGCGTATTGACCGGAAACGCGGCGCGCCTGTTTCATCTTCTGATACTGTTTACTTAAGCGTAGTGGATAAGTTTGGGAATGCATGTTCATTCATCAATAGCAATTACTGGGGCTTTGGCACAGGCATCGTGCCGAAGGGTTGGGGCTTTACTCTGCAAAATCGTGGACATAACTTCAGCCTTGACCCCGCGCATCCCAACGCGCTTGCGCCGCGCAAGCGACCGTATCATACGATCATCCCTGCAATGGTTACGCGTGAAGACGGATCGTTGTACGCTTCCTACGGCGTCATGGGCGGATTCATGCAACCACAGGGACATGTGCAAGTCTTATCCGCACTTGTGGACAATGGGCTCGATCCGCAAGCCGCGCTCGATCTGCCACGCTTTTGCATCGACGTGGAAGGAGCAGCCGGACGTGTTGCTCTGGAAGAAGGAACTCCGCAAGAGACGATCTCGAGTTTGGAAAATATGGGACATCCCGTTTATTCGGTCTCCGGCTACGACCGCTCCCTCTTCGGCAGAGGACAGGTGATCTTGCGTGACGCGGAAACAGGCGTGCTCAGCGCGGGCAGCGATCC
>DATDRD010000629.1:0-3800 GCA_035291925.1 Anaerolineales bacterium | reverse complement strand
GCGATCATGCCGCTGCTCACCATGTCACTTTGCAATTGCGATGTGCGCTTCCACTGTTCTTCAAAGCGGCGCGCGACCGTATCACGCAACAACTTGTCCGCGTCGCGCCGGTTCTGCCGTTCGATGTAACCGCTAAAGCCTGGGATGTGGGACATCAGCTTCTTGAACGGGTCCTGCTGGCTGGTCACTTTCTGAAAGAATTCGTCCATTTGTGCCTCCTGCGATGATATACGAGTTCCTGCGTATTAAGTCGCACCAGTACATTATAGCCTGAGTTGAGGGTTATAATCAAGAAAGACCATTTTCCTACCTATATGCGCAAGCCGCCATTCCTGGCCAAATTTCCTGTTCGGATAAATCTTATGTCAGATCCACGAAATAAACTTCTCTCGCTCATCGAGGAAGAATTCAAACC
This sequence comes from Anaerolineales bacterium, assembly GCA_035291925.1. Lineage (GTDB taxonomy): Bacteria > Chloroflexota > Anaerolineae > Anaerolineales > Villigracilaceae > Defluviilinea. The sequence goes on along the minus strand of DATDRD010000629.1, from coordinate 3,385 downwards.
GCTCGACAGGCGCAACGCGCGCAACGCCGGGCAAGGAGAAATAGTATGACAATCGATACAATGACAACCAGTATTCAATCCCTACTGGGTGACAAAGCAGAATCCCTGCTTGGTTTCAATTCGCCCAAAATTCCCAGGGAACGTTTGCACCTGCCGGGTCCCGATTTTGTGGACCGCGTTTTCATGCAATCGGACCGCAACAATCGCGCGCTCGGCAATCTGGCCTGGATGTATCAGCACGGACGGCTGAGCGGCACGGGTTATCTTTCCATTCTGCCGGTGGATCAGGGTATCGAACACTCGGGCGGAGCGAGCTTCGCAAAAAATCCTGATTACTTTGATCCCGAAAATATCGTCAAACTTGCCATTGAGGGCGGCTGCAACGCGGTCGCTTCCACGTTCGGCGTGTTGGGCATTGTCGCGCGCAAGTATGCGCACAAAATTCCGTTCATCGTAAAAATCAACCACAACGAACTGTTGACGTATCCAAACAGCTTTGAGCAGATTTTGTTCGGCACCGTCGAGCAGGCGTACGATATGGGCGCGGCGGCCATCGGTGCGACCATTTATTTTGGGTCCGACGACTCACATCGCGAACTCGTCGAAATCGCGCAATCGTTCGCCCTCGCCCATGAACTCGGGATGGCGACGGTGCTGTGGTGTTATACGCGGAACAAGGCCTTCAAAAAAGACAAGGACTACCATGTGTCCGCCGACCTCACCGGGCAGGCGAATCATCTCGGAGTGACGATTGAAGCGGATATCATCAAACAAAAACTTGCCGAGAACAACGGCGGCTACCTTGCGTTAAACAACGACGGCGTCACATTCGGCAAATATGACAAACGCATGTATTCGGATCTGATCAGCGACCATCCGATTGATCTGTGCCGCTATCAAGTGGCGAACTGCTACATGGGGCGCATCGGTCTCATCAACAGCGGCGGGGCATCGGGTGACAACGACTTTGCCGAAGCGGCCACGACCGCCGTGATCAACAAACGCGCGGGCGGCACGGGTCTCATCTCGGGACGCAAAGCGTTCCAGCGCCCCACGGTGGATGGTGTGAGACTCTTGAATACCATTCAGGATGTATATTTGGACAAAAGCATAACAGTTGCATGACCTGTAACTGAAAGCGATTATGTCATTGCGAGGAGCCCTTTAGGGCGATGTGGCAATCTCCTCTCGAATTGGGGGATTGCTTCGTCGGGCCTTCGACGCTTTGCGTCTCAACCCTCCTCGCAATGACGGCATTTTATTCCATGCCCCAATCTGATCAAGGCGCTATGAAAGATCGCTATACCGTGATTCCCCGCACCGCGATATTTTTGCGGCGCGGGGATTCTTATCTGCTCCTCAAAGGCGCGCCGACGAAAAGGTTATGGGCAAATAAATATAACGGACTCGGTGGTCACGTCGAACGCGGCGAGGATATTCTCTCCGCCGCGCGACGTGAACTGTTTGAAGAGACGGGGTTGACGGCTGATCTGTGGCTGTGTGGTACGTTGATCGTTGATGCGGGTGAAACGGGAATCTGTTTGTATATCTTTAGTGGCGAATGCCCGCAGGGGGAAGGCGAACCAAAACAATCAAAAGAGGGGATTTCTGAGTGGATTCCATTTGATCGAATCAGTGAACTGCCTGCTGTGGAAGATTTGCCTGTGCTTCTATCAAAAATCCACAGCATGAATCGCGGCGACCCGCCTTTTTCTGCGCGCTCGTATTATGATGAACGGCAAAAACTGATCGTAGAATTTGCAGAATAGAAACCCCTCTTCCTTTCGCGCTGAACGGCGCTGGTCGAGTAGGCGGCGGGTTTCGATACGTTCCTTCGGAACTACTCAACCATCGCCGCCGTATCGAGACCCCGCGTAGTCGAAGCGGGGAGAGGAGCAGGGGCAGGGAAATTTACGGGATGTTATACCACTGTAGTTCTGTTGTCTCGCTGAACGCTGTGCCTGTCACATTGCCTGTGCCACTGGCTTTGACCCAGCCCGCACCCTGTACGAACCAATACGTGTATGAGCCCGAGAACGTAACCGGCACGGAAAAACCCTGATAGGTTACGTTGATATTAAGCGTTGTATCTACCTGGATCTTCAATGCGTCGAAAGTCCCTGCCGGGACGGTCACGCTTTCATTCCCAACTGCTGCAAAACTCGTTTGGGCATTGCCCGTTGCTGCGCCTTCTTGATCGGCAACGATCATGCTCCCTTCAAAGTCAAGACTATGCTGCCACTGATCCCCGGCACCGATCTCACTCGGGAAGGTGACGCCGCTCACGTTTTTTACTCCAAGATTAAGCTGCATGTTCTGTGAATTGAGTGCTGCAGCGGGTGCTCCTCCAAGCTGCAGGGCGACAAGACCTTCCGGTTTGCAGGCCCATTCCTGCGTGCGTGTTAAATCGCCATATTGTGTTGAAAGGGTGAAGCCGTCGTCGCGAATGGATGTGATCGTATCTGTAAAACTATATTCGCCTGCAGGACCGCCAGTGCTCTTATAGTTCCAGGTCGAGCCTTCGCGAACGGGATAATATGCGTTCGCGCAAAGACCTTCTCCGGCAACCGGCATGCCGTCGCCTTCTAATGTAACCGGCGGCTGAGTTGCACTTATTGGCGTTCCTTCAATTTCAGTCGTTTGCGGTTCTTCAGTTGCAGGGATAACAGTCGGTGTGGAGGTCCCGGTCGCTGTGGATGAACAGGCTGTAACAAGAATGATCATCATCAGTAGGCTGAGAATCGTCTTGATTTTTCTCTTACTCGTATCCATTCAATATTACCTTTCTTTACGTGTAAATTCCCTTTTGCTCTACTTCCATTGCTTGAGTGTCAATGTAAATGTACTGCCTTTTCCGGGTGTGCTGGTTACATCCAGGCGGCCTTGATGTTGCTCGATGACCTGACGTGTGATGGCAAGTCCAAGCCCGAGGCCGCTGTAGAGATCGTCTCCGCTTTTTTCGAGATGATAGAAACGGTCGAAGATGCGCGGCAGGTTTTCCTTTGTGATCCCGATACCGTGATCTTCAACGGCGACTAATACCTTTTCGACATCTTCAGTCAGGTTGATTTTGACCTCGCCGCCGTGTGGACTGAATTTGATGGCGTTATCCACCAGTGCCATGAGTGCGCGCTCCAGGGATTTTGAGTCGCCCGAAACCGGAGGCAGGTTTGGGCTTGCGCGAAGCGTGAGGCGCAGGTTCACTCCATGTTCCTTCGCTTTGGATGCAAATTTCTCTGTCACTGTGCGCGCGACTTCATTCATGTCCACTGCCTGGAATTCAGGGAGGACCAGATCCATTTCCTGAAGGAACAGGATGTCGTTGACCAGCGAAACGATCTGCTGGACGTTGCGCGCGACCGTCTCGATCCCAGCCGTGAGCTGG
>DATDRD010000628.1:0-6869 GCA_035291925.1 Anaerolineales bacterium | reverse complement strand
GACCCCTTCCCCTTTTTCCCCTCCCTGAACAACATCATCGCAGATATCCGTTTCAGGATGGGCTGCCGAAAGATTACATTTTTCCTTCTCCACCCACGGCTGTGCAGCCATGATCCGGTCCGTGGCCAGCGCATGCACCTTCTGGATCTCCGTGCGTGCCAGGCGTAAAGCGTTGTACGAAACGCCGCGTCCATCACATGGTCTCGAAACCAATCCGGTCGTGTCGCCTGCAGCGATCTGTATCTTCGTACGGCCGTACAATCGCGTCGAAGTCCAGCGCGGGCAATCTTCATTCGCACCGAGATACTGCTCCAAGTTCTTTGCAATATCCCAGGCACTTCGTTGATTTGCGATCCCATCCATCAGCACCTGGTTGATCCCGTCACGGCTCTCACGGTCCCATTTCCAGATCCGTGCGGAGAGATTCATCCCATCCCCATACAAATGCTCCGCCGCTATATCCAGCAGCATTTGCAACTGCCGTTCGAACACACCTCCAACGGATCGTGCTTCTTCAATCTGCGACATCTGCAAAATCTGCGGATGGCTTTCATTCAACGTGGGCATCACCAATCTTTCGTGCATCACCGCCAGAACCCCAAACGGAATGCTCGCCGCCTCCCCCCTCACTGCCTGCAATTCATCCTGCCATTCCTTGAACAGATCTCCCCACATCTTCAGCATTTCAGTCTGGACGCTGTAGCCGCTCGTCCCATCCAGCACCTGTTCCTTGCCAGCCTTCTTCAGTATCAACGCCTGAGCCTTCTCGCTGAAGTCCAAAATTAGCTCATGCGTTCTGCCAGTGAAAAATAATTGCAACCGTATCACCGCTTTATACGACGCCTGATACATCCGCCCCAGCGCGACCTTATCCAGCTTCTTGATTATGTCGCGCTGAGCGGAGCGAGCTTCAGCGAGCGAAGCGCTGTCCTGAGCTTGTCGAAGGGACGAAGCGTCTCCATCCAAATCGATGCGTTGCAACAAAACAGTCATTTTTTTCCTTCGTGTTCCTTAGTGTTCTTCGTGGAAAATCACTAAATTGAAATTCCTTGCAAACTCTTCGCGAACTGCTCCGCGCTGATTCCATCCGAGTTGAGAATATCCACATCCACATTCCGAAGATACAGCGCCGCAATGGATTGGATGATCTCCTCCTTTACACCCAGCACACGCAGCCTGGCCAGTGCATCACCCAGGTCACGCAGGTCTGCCGGCGTCAGCTTCTTCGCCAGGCGCCAGACGATCTCATACTTCACATTGGCAGGCAAAATTCCCTTCAACAGCCACTGGCGTTCCAGCAATGGCTTCAGGAACTCTTCTGTAACCCATTCCCTGCCATCGTCGAGTGATTCATCGTACTCGTCCTTTTTCTCGCCCAAGATATCCCTGTTCAACCCCTCGCCGTATGCCACCAGCTCCATCGGCACATCGGACGCCGCGAACATCGTCGCTACTTGGTGCAGGATGTCGTTAATCTCATTCAGATGCGCATCGCCCTGGATTGCTGTGATCGAGCCGGGCTTGTTCGAGAACAGATCCAGATGTGCTGCGGTCGGAGTATCCAGCGCTTTCTGGTTCATCTCCTTATAAGCCTTCACATCCGCTTCATTTCCGTCCACAACATGCAGCAATCTCATCCCTGCCCGCACTTTGCGCCGCACAGCCATATCTGTTTCACCCTCGCTTACACGCTTGAATGATCCTGTTGCCGACGCCCACATCGGGACCCCGTAACGACTCTCATCGTCGTGCTCCCAGCGGGCATGGATGATCTGCCATTCGGGGAAAAAGACCGCATCTTTCGGGATGCCAAAGCCCGTATACATTTCATCGACCATATAAAAAGCTCGCTGCGGATCGTCCAGCTTGTCCGCGTTATTGCTATTGCGCCTCATTCTCAGGGTGGGCTTGCGGCTCACTTCGATGATATTCAACTCTTCATCGACGACATTTTCGTAGAACGAATCACCATCACGGCCGGTGAGACGCACCACGTCCTGCAATTTCTTATTCAACCCGAGCCGTGTCTGCAGCTCCGTTGCGATCTCCTTTGCTAGCTCATCTTTCGTTTTGACAAGGAAGCCAGCCTTCACTAGGTCCGTCGAATACATTCTCAGCGCCTTCTTCACACGCGGATCTGTTGCGTACATCTGCCTGCACGTCTTGATGATCGCCATCCGGTCCCGGTCTGACTTCAGCTTCTGGTACTCAGCCACAATGGACTGTTGTATAGCCGGCGCGGCGGTCGTCTCACCATTCGCTGATGGCGGATTGAAAAATGCGTTGATCCTTGTTCTTAATGAAGCCATAAATTCATCCTTCAGCTTTCATCCTTCATCCTTTGAATACTTCCTGTATCATGCGTTCCAGCTTCGGAAAATTTTGTTCCATCGTGCTCATAATGATTGCATAGCGGCCGCCGTTCGATGTTTCCAAAAATTTGCCATAAAAAACCGTGTGCGCCAGCGTGATGATCAACGTATCTTTATCTCCGCTTTCCACAGCCACATCACTCATCTCGCTCTTCGCTTCAGGTGTCACCTCGCCGGTGATCGACTCGAGACCGAAACCATCCACCGCAAAGAATAGACCGCCGCGTGCGTTGCCAGTCCGATCTTCCCAGGCCGCGTTCTCCCGGGCCTCGTTCTGGATGAGCTGTCCCCAGTAATTTGCCACAGCCTGAATGGCAATCAAAGCCTTCCGGCCATAATCGTCCAGACCCTTTGCAATCACCTTTGGCGAAACAACCCACTCGAAACCAGTTTTCATTTAATCAGCATCCTCGTCAAACCTGACTTCCTTCCAGCCGTCCCGGATAAGGGCCTGCCTGCGGCTTAGGCAGGCATCCTTCATGGGTTTGCCCTTATCCTGGTGGTTGACCTGTCTGCGATGAAAGTTTTCTCCATTCGACAGATATTCATTCTATGCTTCGTCAGCATTCCAATCTGGCGTGATGTTGTATTGCTTTAGTGCTGCGATTGCTGTTTCATACGGCCCGATATAAGACACCAAGACATATTGGCCGTTACTTGAGTTGTAAACCATATCCGCATACCCGGCATCATTATAGATCGTTCCTTCGAGGTAGCGTGGGGGTGACCACGTTTCACCTGCGTCCTTCGAGTACCACACCGCTATTTTGCGGCCTGTGCCTGGGAAGTTGACAAACCCGCACATGACAAGATTCGTGTCATTCCACCAGTTTGCACCGCCCTCGAAATGGGTCTTTGTCCAGATACGATGTCTGCCACTTACGGGGATGTTGTAGGTAATGGCTTCCAGTTTCGACCACGTAAGCCCCATGTCGTCCGAGTAAGACCGAGCGGTTGCGGTAAAAGCAACTGTCCGGTAAATGGCAATGATGCGGTTATTCCCAAGATACTCTATGCCTACTTCGTTGGCTGGTTCATCTGTCGCGCCGCTTCGCATTTCTGAAACATACGTCCACGTCGCGCCGTTGTCGGTGGACTTGATGAAGATCATCTTACTGTCTGCTTCCGTGTTGCTGAAATCCCGCGCGGCGGCGTAGATCACACCGTCATAAACAAAGTAGTCATCCGTCGCAAATACCATACTGATGGAATGTCCACTCAGAGTTATATCCGCGCCCGCGCTCCAAGTCTTGCCGCCATCTGTTGAAATGGATTGATAAGTACAATTATCTGCCTCCGCTGGTGACTCGGTTCTCCATGTGTGCAGGATCAAGTCGCCATTCGGAGCCTTGTACAGCCACAGATCGGCGGGGTGTTCGGTGGCCGAATAACCGGCAGGGTCAAATGGGAAATTTGTAATTGAGTTGCCTAACAAATCCTTATCCTCATCACTCCATGTTGCGCCGTAATCATCGCTAAAACGGATGTGCAATATCGAGTTAGTCGCGGAATGGCTATCTGCTCTGCGATAGATCAAAACCACTTCATCGTCGTCGTTGACTTCCATTGTCGGTCTGCCTGACCATCTATATGCTACGTTGTCAATAATTGCCGTACTCGCAACAGTCTGTGTCGCACCAGTAAAACTCAGGCTGCTGCTCCCAAGAAAAAACGGTTGACTACTGAACCTCCTGCCCCAAAAAATCCAAATATCGTATTACTGACAATCCCTGCATCTGATACCGTTTGAGTCGTTCCCTTCTGCACACCGTTGTAGAACATCGAGACGCTAGTACCGCTGCAAACCACCTCTATATAATCTCCGTTTACGACCAGCGCACCAAGAGATGTTGGGGCGATAAGTACCGTTAGAGTTCCTGCAACCACTTTCGCCATGCTGAGGTAAGTCAGTTCGACGCCGGTGGAAGAATCGCCCATTGTGTCTATGCCGACAAGGATATAGTTCTGCGGGTTGCTTGTGCTATCCAGCCGCGCCACAATTCCCACCGTGCCGTTATTGCCGGTTTGATCTATGTAAACGCGGGTTATTGCGTCTGCCGATGGGTAAGACCTTGTTGCGTACATCTCGGCAGCGGGAATTTCCTTCATCGAGAAGTCGTCAACAATCACGGTGTCGAATGGGGTAATACCACACGCTGCTGGATATACTTCAACAGTTGCGGAATACGCTTTGAACACCATTATCTTCTGTGTGTAGGCGGCATCCTTGATGGTTCGCTGGCGAATAAAGCCACCAGGGAAGCCGTTTATGGCTTTTAGAATCCGCGACCTTCCACCTGTTCCAGCTGTCCGCTTTCCCCACCCGCTGAACTGCAACCATTTTCCGGTCGCGCCGCCAAAAGTCGGAAATTCCAGACTGTCGTTGTTTATCGTCCCTGTGAATTCCTGCGCCTTGCTTCCAGCGTGAACATCTGCGGACTCGGCCAGGGTCGGACTTCCGCCTTTTGTAAGCGTGTTACATTTCCCGGCCGTATACGTGGCCTCCAGTGACGGGTCGGTAAGTAGCTCAGACCCGTACGTGGGCGAATTGATCGCCTTGCCGCTGGCAATTGCCCATGTGGAACCATTCAAGGGTGCGGGCAATGCTCCGTTTGACATCCCAGTAAAGTCCACATCATAGACAACGCTCACGGCGCGAGGGCTTCCAAACACAGATGAGATATTCCCCGCCGCGTCCTTCACCCAGGGATAGAGGGTGTATGCTCCAAGATCGGCAACGGTGTAAGTCGTTGGGGCTGTAAGATTCCAGCCCGCAGCGTCTACTGCCGGGGGTGTACTCGATTCGGTGACGATGAAATACACGCCCGCTTCGCTGGCTGTAAAGGCCGTGATAGGAATTGCAAGCGCGCTTGATGGCGTCGTGACCGTGAACGTTACCACAGTCGGCGCGGTGACATCAGCAGGCGGACCCGCTTTCTGATTATTAGTGATTGCCAGATCCAAACCGATCCGCATCTAATACACTCCTACAATGTTTGTCGCGTCCGTACCCGCTTCATAGACTCGCTTGACCCGCAGCGGATGGACTGTGCCTGCTGCCAGATCCGTGAATACGATGGCAGTGCCAGTCCCAAACATATCCACCTTCAAATCGCCGGCCACACCCACGTAAATTCCGCGTGTGACATAAGCCAGATCAACATCATCATCCGGCGTGATGACAAACGCACTGTTTCCTGGCGCGGTCGCCCTGCCAAATGAAACGCCAACTTTATCTATAGCCATGTGATTCTCCTTCATTCTCCATAATAAAAACCTTCGGTCTCCGGTCTTCCGTCTCCGGTCTCTATTCCACCGCAATTGCTTCAGCGATCGTACATGCCAACCGGTTCGGCTGGATGAACACGACCTGCAGCAAAATATTGGTGTACGTCAACCGGTCACCGACTGCGATATCCATATCAGGCTCGCCCAAAATGAACACTGCCTGCTGTGCGGCCCTGGCCGCATCGGACTGCAACCGGAAGCCGCGTGAGCCTGCATACTCGATCCGCATTGGCTGGGCAGTAAGCATCGAAGCCCCGCGCCGAATAGCAAGACTGACTTCATTTTCAGCTCGTATCGCACGCATATCGTCTGCAATCTGATCCCAATTCATCCTTCATCCTTCATCCTTGCATTCCAACCTGCCCGTTGTACTTATCGCAAGCCGCGAGATATTCATCATTGAACGAATCTGCCTTCCTGCGCTTCTCCTCGATCGTCGATCCCTTATCCACGCTCACGGCGCCCAGGGAATATTTCAATGTCTGCCCGCTTAGTGCATTCGCCTGTTTTCCGATCGCATTTGCCTGAGCCTTCAAGAGCACGATCCTGGCTTCACGCTCGCTCATCGTCTCATAATCGGTATCTGCTTCATCGCCCGAGCTTTCAGCTTCGATATCCGTGCCGATCCATGCCGCCTTGTAACGCAACTCCCTCGCCATCGTGAACGTGGGAGTGGGATAGAACGTGATCTGCTCGTTGCGGATCGTATGCTGTTCTTCCCAATCCGCACTGATTGGGATGATGCCCTGTGCCGAGATAAGCACGCCATCAGCTGAAGCGAAACTCTCCAGCGCGATCATCTTCAAATAATCTGCCGGCAGATCATACATCGCAGTGCCTGGGACGATGCTTAACTCGGCGATCTGCTCCAACCCACAGCGCTCCGAGAAATCACGGACCGCATCCTGCACGGCCTTCTCATATTGCGTGTTGGACGGAACTGAATCTTCTGCCGGCACATCCGCCGCCAATCGCTCAACCAGGTCGGAAAGCAAAATGCTCATACTACTTCCTTAGAACCGCAACCATTCCGACAACCTCTGATATCGCCCACTCGGGATGGTCGAGAATAAAGTCGTTGATCGCTTTTTCTATCGTCGCCCATGCCGGATTCTTGTAATCATGCACGGCGATCACCTGCGCATGCGGACCGAAATTCTCCAGGTCTGCATGCACATAATCGTAACTATGGCCGCCATCGATCCAAAG
>DATDRD010000627.1:0-2683 GCA_035291925.1 Anaerolineales bacterium | reverse complement strand
GAAGATTTCATTCGCGAAAAAGAACAAGGCTATGCAGTTTATCGCGTCGTTTACTCGGGTTGGTATCAGGGATTGTTTACATCCACACAATCAAATGAAAAGCAATTGCACAGCCAGCGTAATCGCGATATTGATATGATGCATGCTGGTATTGAACCAAAATATGTGCCAATGTCCCAGCAGACGCAACGGGAAAAAGGCGTTGATGTTGCGCTTGCTATTGATGCCCTGCAAGTGGGTATGGAAGTAAAAATTGACATTGCTGTGTTAGTAACTGGCGACGGCGATCTAGTTCCGCTTGCGCGTGCCCTGATGAAACATGGTATTAGAGTTGGCGTAGTTTTTTTCGATTACGAGTCGAAACCGCAAAATAGAAAAAGCTTTGTCAATTTGCGTCTTTTAAATGCTTGTAATTATTCCTTGAATGTAAATGAACTGGAAAAAGATCGAAAGTATCAGGGAATGTTTCGCGGGTTATTCCGTCAACCTGAAAAAGGCAAGGAGAAAGAAGAACAAGAACAACCACCATTAATGCCTGATTACGGGGAACAATCGTAAATCAAAAATCTGAAATCGTAAATCACGGAGGAACACATTGAAAATCATCGCATGCATCAAGCAAGTGCCCGACTCGGAAGCGAAGGTGAAAGCCGAGGACGGGAAAGTCACATGGGGGGAGGCGCCGCTGGTCATCAACCCGTTCGACGAGTACGCGGTGGAAGGCGCGCTCCAGCAAAAGGAGGCACAAGGCGGCACGGTCACCGCGTTGTGCATCGGACCTGAATCCGCCAGGGACGCACTCAAGCATGCCCTCGCCATGGGCGCAGATGAGGCGATCCTCATCACAGACGCTGCGCTGGCGGAACTCGATACCGTGGGGGCGGCGCGTGTCCTGGCCGCGGCGATCAACAAGATCGGCGGCGCGGACATGATTGTATTCGGACGCCAGACGCTCGACAACGGGTCAGGTCTCACCACTGCGCAAACAGCAAGAGTCCTCGGGTTACCCCTGCTTGGGTTGGCCGGGCAGATCAAAGTCCAGGATGGAAGCGTGACTGTTGATCGAGTCATCGAAGAGGGCAGGCAAACCGTCAGCGCAAAGTTGCCCGCTGTCGTAAGCGTCGTCCAAAGCATCGGCGAGCCGCGCTACCCATCGTTCATGGGCATCCGCAAAGCATCGAAGGCAAACATCCCGGTGTGGTCGTTGGGCGATCTCGGCATCGAAGCGCCCGCCGCAGTTGTAGCACGCACAGAGTTGATGAACCCGCCCGTGAAAGACACCGTTGTTGAGATGATCACAGGCGAAACACCCGAAGCCATCGCCGAAACGCTCGTTGAAAAAATCCTTGCGGAGAAAGTGCTATGAAAACTTTTGTCTACATTGACCACTTCAAGGGCGAGATCCAGCCCGCTTCGTGGGAGGCGATTGGGCTTGGCAAGACGCTGGGATCGGTGAGCGCGGTTGTGTTTGGTTCAGGCGTGGATGCGATTGCCAAAGCCGCGTTTGAACATGGCGCCGATGAAGTCTTTGTCGCAGATGACCCTGCGCTGGAGGATTTCCGCGCTGAACCGTATGCATCCACCCTATCAGCGCTCGCTTCACGCTCCGCGCAAAGCCCGGACCTGATCCTGTTCCCGATAACAGCTCGAACCCGTGAGCTTGCCGCGATGTCGGCAGTGGATCTGTCCACAGGTGTGTTGACCGATATCTCAGCTCTCGAAATGAATGGCGACCAGTTGATCGCGACACGTCCCATTTACGAAGGCAAAGTCTTGGAGAAGACCGTTTGCTCTGGCAAACCCGTGATGGCGAGCATTCGCCCGCGCTTCTTCCCCAAACCCGAACCCGATGCAAGCAAATCAGGTACTGCCACAAAAGTGGAAGTCAAAGCCGACGCGTTGACAACCGTCGAAGGATATTCCGCTTCTGAAAGCGCGGTGAACCTGGGCGATGCGGGCGTCATCGTCTCTGGCGGACGCGGCGTCTCGAACAATCCGTCCCTGCAGCCACCCGCGGGCATGGATGAAAGACAGGCGGAGATCTGGCGCGCACATCAGGGCTTTGCACTCATTACCGATTTGGCAAATGTGCTCGGTGGCGCAGTCGGCGCCTCACGCGCGGCTGTGGATGGCGGATACATTCCGTATTCACATCAGGTTGGGCAAACTGGCAAGGTGGTCACACCCGATCTGTACATTGCATGCGGCATCTCTGGCGCGATCCAGCATCTGGTTGGAATGAGGAACGCAAAATTGATCGTGGCAATCAACAAGGATGCCGATGCACCTATCTTTAAGCAGGCACGATATGGAGTAGTAGGTGATCTGTTCCAAATTGTCCCCGCGTTGACGGAGGCGTTTAAGAAAAAGCTTGGTAAATAAGTAAACAAGTACACAAGACCTCCTTAACCAATTGGTTGAGGAGGTATTTGCTTTGAGAATACTAATGATTTTAGAGGAGGCTGTGGGGGGTCACTTCCGCCAAGAGGGCATAAACCAATCAGTATCGAGAGACAAGCCCGGGGCCTGGATGATGCGCTGCTCCAGCATCTCCAGATCCACAACGAAGAGATGGCCGCCTGTCGGGCTGGTCGTCTCGCTGATAAGTAAAAATTTCCCATCGGGCGAGAACATCAGCGCGCCAACCGTCACGCCCCTGTAAACCTGTTTCAAACCTCTGCCG
>DATDRD010000626.1:0-6529 GCA_035291925.1 Anaerolineales bacterium | reverse complement strand
GTACACTGAATTGTCTTTCAGGAAAGTGACAATATCGACCAGTTCCTCGCGGCATTCATCCACACCGGCAACATCTCGAAATCTGGTTTCCGGAATTTCACCTTCTGCATACTTTTTGCGGAAGGCCATCAAGCCGCCGCCTGTGACTCTGGTTAGCGCGAAGGCCATCAGGCCAAGCATTGCAACGCTGACCAGGGCATTGATCGCCCTCTCGCCGGTCAACTTGCTGGTCTCCACGATCTCATACTGAAATTTCGCCATCTGGTTTTCACTTACCCCCAGGTACTGCATTTGTTCCAGGAAGGAAGACCCTTTGTCCCGCCGGGTTGTATCCTGCGAGCCATCCTTATAGTAGACGGTCAAGCTGCCCCCGTCCGGAATATCCTCGATTTTCATCACCCTTCCAGCTGAGATGGCAGCGGCAACCTCGCTTAGCGGGATCGGCTCTTCCTGCTGTTTTGCCTGAAAGAGCAGGATGCTTGAGAGAACCAGCCCAACCAGTAAGAGAGCCAGGCCCATTCTGCCATATTTATGTTTTTTGAAGAAATCAAAAAGTTGCGTTACAGATTGTTTCATGCTGCCTCGATAGTCCGTGTATGGACCTGTTGAAATTCCCCCAATATTACCGCGTTAACAGAAAGGTCTTGCTTTCAATTCCGTTATTATCACTTAAGAAAAAGTTACTATTTTTCGGAAAAACTGCGTTTTGCGGGCCGGACTTTACACGATATCCGCATCCACTGTGATGAACTTTTTGCGTGGCTCGCGCAGCGGCTGGAAATTGATCTGAAGCCTCATAGCTCAACCTTAACGCTGGCTGAACCCGCTTCCATAGTAGCATCAATGGCTGGAACAGTAGGGTTTGGCTTAACGTAACTGTAGGGACAGTTTCCTCACTCAAGTGCCACGCAAGGCGCGGTCCCGGAATCGGTGAATGTCTGCCCTGCCTCAGGAATGAACTCCCAACTGTAACTGGCGGGGTGCAATGTCAGCTTAAGCACCCCATAGGTATCGCCATTCCGCACTTCACTGTTGGGGATCGGAGCTCCAAATGTATAATGGCTGCGACCTCCACTGCCGATCACGAATTCGCGAATGCCTCGTGTGGGGTCTGCAAGTCCTTGTGGGTCTTGCGGCGCGAATCGCTCGTAATTATGCTCATGTCCGGCAAGTACCACGTCGGCGCCGAAATCGTACAATGCCTGCCAGAGGGGCTGCATGGCAGGACTGCTGCCATGTACTGTACCGGAACTAAAGCGTGGATTGTGCCAGTATGCCAACGTACAAGCAGCCGGATGAGCGGCAAGATCTGTTCGCAGCCACTGTTCCTGTGGCGATCCGGCATCGACCGGGATATTGCTGTTCAATACAATGATATGCCAGGCACCCAGATCATAACTGTAATAACCCTTCCCGGGTTCACCTGCTGCCGATCCGAAATATTCAAAATAACCTGCTGCATCCGGGGTGTGATACTCGTGGTTTCCTACAGATGGATAGGTACGATCCTTGTGACGTCCCCAGGTTGGCTCATAACAGTTCATAAACTGATCAATCGTTCCATCCGGGTACACATTGTCACCAGTGGTGAAGACAGTTCCGGGAATGCTATCGAGTAATTCAGCCGTGGCCTCATCGCCTTTGCTGGAGCAATGCGCAATATCGCCGGAGCCAACCAGAACCGGATCCCCATCAGGGATGGATGTCCCAGAGGGCGTATTCGTGACGGTTGTTGTGAGAGTAGGGGTTGATGTGTGAGTGACTGTGATAGTGGGCACAGCCGTTAATGTTTGTGCTGCTTCGGTGGTCGCAGTCGCGGTCATTTGCTCAGTTGATGGCACACAGCTTGCCAGCAAGAGACTGATCAGGATGACATGTAAAAATTTCATGAGAATTCTCCTTTACCAACATTGGAATATGAATCGCCTGGAATAAATCCGGGCGAATTCCCCTTTGCGAGTAATGTGTGAGTTCCTGCAGCGGCTGATTTAGCCAGCCACTTTTTTTATGACTCCCAAATAAGGATTGTGACAAGCAACCTTTCAATGATAGCCATCAGTTTACCAAAGATAACCCATATATTGTAATTGGCAATCGAAATTGCTGTGACCACTCTTCCGATATGTCGTCTGCTGATTGAGCGAAACGCGGAGAAGGAATTCCTACGCTTGCCGCGTCCAGGTCAAGGAATTCCAGAATCTTTCTGATGGTCACTTCGTATTGCAAGATAAAATCCTCTGCCTCAGGAAATCTATCGAACTTTTTACGTAAGCATACTATAATTTTCATACATGAATCTTTATGTTGGCTGCCCGATCTGGTCTTTCAAAGGCTGGGTCGGCAACTTTTACCCCAAAGGTACAAAACCCGCGGATTTTCTGTACGAGTATGCCCGGCGGCTTACCACCGTCGAAGGCAATACGACCTTCTACGCTGTGCCGGCGCACAAGACCGTCGAGGCATGGGCCGAATCGCTGCCTGAAGCGTTCCGCTTTTGTCCCAAGATCCCGAAAGCCATCAGCCATGAAGGCAAATTGGTGGATAACATCGGGCGGGCGCGGGAATTTGTCGAGGTGATGCGCCCGCTCGGAACGCGACTCGGTCCCATGTTCCTGCAATTGCCGCCTCGTTACAGCCCGAAGCTGCTCGATGATCTAAAGGCGTTTCTCGCCGTTTGGCCGCGCGATGTGCGCCTGGCGGTGGAGGTACGACATTTGAACTGGTTTGAGTCACCCGAGCGCGAAGCCCTCAATCAACTTTTGTCCGAATACAATATGGCGCGCGTGGTGATCGATACACGCCCGATCCGCAGCCTGGACGGTGACAAGATCCTGGAAGGGAGCGTGTATCAGACCTTGCTTGCCGCGCGTCAGCGTAAGCCAAACGTTCCCATTCTGCCGGAGCGCACAACCGACTTCGTCTTCCTGCGTTATATTGGTCATCCGCAAATGGAGCACAACGAATCTTTTCTGGAGGAGTGGGCCGGTTACGTCGCCTCCCAGCTGTCGGCGGGGACAGATGCGTATGTCTTCTGTCATTCCCCCGAGAATTTGGCTGCACCGTATCTGTGTCGGGAATTTCATCGACGCGCGGCGGAGAAAGTTAAAATTCCACCGTTAGCGTGGGATGAAGTTGATGCCAAAGATTTTGAACAGGGGCAATTGTTCTAGTTCTTTGCACACTACGGGGCGAATCTTTTGCCTATTCCTGGAACGTACTTGAGATGTGTCTCAGAAATACTTCCACGATCTGAGGGTCGAAATAGGTTCCGCGGTTCCTGCGGATGTATTCAATGGCCTCTGAGTGTGACCATGCCTTTCGATACGGGCGGTCATTCGTCAGCGCGTCCCATACGTCTGCCACTGCGAAGATGCGGGCCGCCAATGGAATGAGTTCACCCTTCAGCCCGTGTGGGTAACCAGTGCCATTCCATTTTTCGTGGTGGTAGTATGGGATTTCCAGCGCGTATTTAAGATAGGGTATTGCGACAATCCAGTCATAAGCAAGCTGCGGGTGCTGGCGCATGATCTCCCACTCTTCGTCTGTAAGCGGTTCAGGCTTAAGCAGGATATTATCGGGTACGGCCATTTTGCCGATGTCATGCAACAACCCTCCTCGCCGCATATGAATGAGTTGCTCCTCCTCCATACCCAGGGCGCGGGCAAGTTTCACTGCCATCTCGGTTACACGGAGGGTGTGACCTTCAGTATCTTTATCCCGCAAATCCAGCGCCTGTGACCAGCCCTCGATCGTGGCATCATAAGCCATGGCCAGCTCAGAATTGGAACGCTGCAGGTCTTGAAATAGAATGGCATTTTCAATGGCAATTGCGGTCTGTCCACCAAGAGTCTCAAGAAATGATAGCCACTCCGAATCCGGGTTCAATTCCGAACGATGGAAGATCTCCAGCACGCCCTTCACCTCGCCTTTGCCGATCAACGGAACCCCAAAATATGATACGAATTCTTCAGCCGCCAGCAACTCGCGGCGCTTGAATTTTTCGTATTCATTCTTCAGGTCTTTGACCCGGACCGTGCGCCGTTCCAGAACAGCCTGACCCGCATATCCCTCACCTATATGTGCGTTGCCGGCCTCGATATTGCGCGAGTAAAATCCTTGTCCCGCCACAAATTCAAGCCGCCCACTGCCAGGTCTAATGAGGAGAATGGAAACAGCGTCTACTTCAAGCTGTTTGATAATCTGGCTAATCAGGATGTCAAGCGTGACCTGCAAATCACGTGTGCTGCTGATGACAAGGTCAATCGCCCGCAATGCATCCAATCGTTCCAGTTGTTTGACGGTTTGTTCATGCAGGCGCATTCGTTGGATGGTGTTCCTGCCGATCTCTGCGAGCGCGTTCAAAATCCGCACCTCGCCCACGGTAATTTCACGCGGCAGCGGTACGTTGACGCATAGAGCACCTATCACGTTTTCATTTGAGTTAAGCGGAACGCAAACTCCGCCGATATCTTTGGGCACATGCTCCCGGATATGTTCAGGCACGCGCAGGTCACTATGAAACTCGCGGCTGATCATTGCTTCGCCAGATTTCACCACCAACCCTGGAATATCCTCGCCAGGATTGACGGAAGTGATCAGATTCTCCGGCCCGCCACGTTGGATTACAAGGTTAATACCGTCGTTGGCAGGATCGTACAACCAGATGCTTCCCGATTCTGTTCCAATTAATTCCAATGTCTGGTCCAACAGGCGGGGCAGCATTTCAGCGAGTGTATTTGCGGAGCGCATGGTTGCACTGATCAGTGCAATGGCCTCCAATTCGCGCTCACGTTGCCGACGTTCGTGACGGACACTTGCATCTTTCATTTCGCGTTGAATGGCAGGGATCAGTCGTGCCAGGCTGCCTTTCACAACGAAATCGTGTGCGCCGGCCTTGAGCGCACTCACCGCGCTTTCCTCCCCGATCGTGCCTGAGACGATGATAAAGGGTAAATCGTAACCACTTTCCTTCAATACAGCCAGTGCCTGTGGTGCGCCGAATTGTGGCAGCGAGTAGTCGCAGATGATCACATCCCAAGTCTGCCGTGCCAGCGCAGCTTTCATGGCATTGGCCGTTTCTACACGCTCAAACTCCACGCCATAGCCGCCACGCTTGATCTCGCGCAGTAACAACTGGGAATCATCCTCAGAGTCTTCGACCAAAAGAACCCGTAAGTGTGTATTCAAGGCGCGTCATCACCTCGGGGGGCTTCATTCAACACCAGCCAGTACAAACCGAGCTGGCGGATAGCCGCCACAAACTGAATAAAGTCCACCGGCTTACGGACGTAGGAGTTGACGCCGATAAGATAACTATTGACCACGTCTTGTTCCTCTTTGGATGAAGTAAGGATCGCCATGGGTAACGTAAGCGCCGCTGCAGAACAGAAAATCCAGTGCTTCGGCTCCAGCGCGTGCCACAACTACTGCATTCCCCATATTGTTCTTTTTGAGGCGCGCAAAGTTAAGGCTTCATCATCCGCGTTGTCTTCCACCAGCATGATCATTTTGTCTTCCATAGTGTTACTCCTCCAATCCAAGGGTGAGGTAAAATGTTGCACCCTGGTCTACGGCGTCTTCCGCCCACACACGCCCGCCGTGCCGGTGGATGATGCGCTGGACAATTGCCAGTCCGATCTCCCGAATTAATTGCCTTCAAACTGGTGTGGGCTCATTTTCCCCATGAATTGGCTGATCGGCACCTAAAACACCTCCCTTGGGCTTGCATCCAGCGTGAATTCTGAATCATGAAGTTGGAGGGATGCTTGAGCGCAAGGTTCGACAAGAATTTCTAAGTACAAAACAAGCTAAAACTTGTCCAATTTCAGGCACTATACAACTTTACTTAAAAAAAATCAAGGGTACTTGAGTAAAAACGTCTTACAGGCTAAGGAAAAGGCTTCCGTTTCGATGTTACCTGTGCACTCTGGCAGGTCTTTATGCCCGAGCATCTGGAGGTGGATATGGCATGTTTTTCTTTTGAGCTTTTATCCAGTCTGTTGCGAATGGTCTAATTATACAACCATGAGTTTATCCTGTTGCTGGTTTGCGTTTGACTTGAAGAATAGCGATCTTCGTCGAGTGGTTGAATGGCGCAGGGTCGGTAATGGGGCTTCCCACGCGCGTTTCAGCGTAGCCGGTAAAATCTTCTGGAACAGGGATCAGTGCCTTGATTTTCAAATATCCATCTTCGCCTAATGCTTCGAGCGTCTGCATATACCCTTTTCCGCTGACATACAGCGCGTTATTGATCGCGATCAGGGTTCCACCATCATTGATCAACGGGCGGACCCTGTTGATGAGCCGCGCGCTTTCATGGACCTGATCCACTTTGCCTTGCGAAGTCCTGGAAAAGAATGGGGGATCGATCAGCACGCAATCGAACATTTTATTCGTGCGTTTGAATTTGCTGACCATAGTGAAGAAATCTTCAGGCATGAAATCTTGTTTTTCGATGGGGAAGCCGTTCAGTGAATAAGACGATTTTGCTACACTCAGGAATTGGCGCTTGAGATCAAGTTGCACCACA
>DATDRD010000625.1:0-4240 GCA_035291925.1 Anaerolineales bacterium | reverse complement strand
AAGCCTGTGATGCGTTCCTTGATCTCGCCGCCCTTGAAGAATAGCAGGGTGGGAATACCCATGACGCCAAACTGCATCACAAGATTGGGGTTCTCGTCCGCGTCGATTTTCACGACCTTGACCTTTCCCTCCCATTCGCCTGCCAGTTGCTTGACGATCGGGTCGAGCATTTTGCACGGCTGGCACCAGACCGCGCTGAAATCCACCAGCACGGGCTGGGATGAATCCAATACTTCGTTTTTGAATGTATTTTCACTGACATGTATCATTTCAGGCATTGAAACCTCCAAGCCGATAGACGCTGCGATGCGAAAAGGTCTTACGTTGACGATGAATATCTCCCATGTTAGAATGCAGTCCGCTTTACCGCTTGTTTCATAAATTACTGAACTTCTTGTAACAAGTTGCAGGCTCAGATCAGACTTCTAGTTTGGTTATTTATGCGGTACTGTGTAATGTGACGGGCGCGTAGCTCAACGGCAGAGCAGCGGCCTTTTAAGCCGTTGGTTGAGAGTTCGAATCTCTCCGCGCTCACTTGAAGATCCTCCGCGAGGGGATTTTTTGGTTTATTTCGTTAGAAACATTGGGGAGAATACCGGCCTTATCAGGACATCCCCTCCATGAATAATTCCTTCCCCCTTACTCCCCCTGCTTCAGAATTGCGAAAAAATCTTAAGTCATTGTATACTCTTCGACGCCCAATTTTTTAAGCCTCCCGTCAACTTCATTCTTGAACATGCGTGCTATAATCGCTTGTAGTTGGTTGGTTTCATAGTTCGGTCGTTTTGCAGTCAAACTGCGTAACTGCTGAACTATCCAACTACGTAACCAAAATGTCCTTCGCACATCTTCACGTTCACACCGAATACTCCCTGCTCGACGGCTTCTCGAATATCAAGAAGCTTGTAAAACGCGTGAAGGAACTGGACATGCCCGCCGTGGCGATTACCGACCATGGCACCATGTTCGGGGTGATTGACTTTTACAAGGCGGCGACAGAGGCGGGCGTCAAGCCGATCATCGGCGTGGAAGCCTACCTGGCCGCGCGGACGATGTCGGACCGCGACTCCAAACTCGACCGCACCTCCTCCCACCTGCTCCTGCTTGCGGAAAACGAGACAGGCTACAAGAACCTGCTCAAGATTTCGTCTGCCGCGCAACTGGAAGGCTTCTACTATTATCCTCGCATCGATCGCGAGTTTTTAGCGGCTCACTCTGAAGGAATCATTTGCACGTCTGGATGTATGTCTGCGGAAATTCCGCGGCTGCTCCTCGATGAGAAATCCGAAGAAGCCGTCCGCCGCATGAACTGGTATTACGACGTCTTCGGGCCTGACCGCTTCTTCGTCGAACTGCAGCAGCACAATATCAAAGAGATCACCGATTTGAATCGCAAGCTGGTCGAGATGGGGGCACGCTACTCGGCGAAGTATGTGGCGACCAATGATGTGCATTACATCAACCAGGATGACTCACGCTTTCAGGATATCCTGCTCGCCATACAGACTAACGCATTGCTGACCGACCCCGACCGCATGCGCATGACCGACGACTCATATTACCTCCGTACGCCACAGGAGATGGGCCAGCTCTTCGCGGAAGTGCCGGAAGCATTGAGCAATACCCTGCTCATCGCCGAACGCTGTAACGTGGATTTGGGATTCAAAGGCTATCATTTGCCTGATTTCTCGGTCCCTGAAGGATTCACCGCTGAAACCTATCTCCGTCACCTGTGTGAAGAGGGGGCGAGGAAACGCTACGGGGATCGCGCAACCAGCCCACAGGTCCGCGAAAGAATCGATTACGAGTTTGGCATCATCCACAAGATGGGATTCGACGCCTACTTCTTGATCGTCTGGGACTTGTGTCGTTACGCACGTGAAAATGGGATTTGGTACAACGCGCGCGGTTCCGCCGCGGGTTCGATCGTCGCATACGTGCTGGAGATCACGCTTGTTGACCCGCTCCAGCATGATCTGTTGTTCGAGCGCTTCCTGAATCCTGGCCGTATCTCAATGCCTGATATTGACCTGGATTTTCGCGATGACCGGCGTGCTGAAATGCTCGAATATTGCACGCGTAAATATGGGAGCGACAAGGTCGCTCAAATCATCACGTTTGGCACGATGGGAACGAAGGCCGCCTTGCGGGATGTGGCGCGCGTCAACGATATCCCGCTGCCTGAAGTGGATCGCGTTGCAAAACTTGTGCCATTCGTCTCAGGCAGGCAGACCACCATGGAAGACGCGCTGGCTGTGCGTGAATTCAAGGAGATTTATGACTCGCAGCCGCATTTACGCGAGTTGATCGATACCGCCGCAAAAATGGAAGGGACGGTCCGCAATGCCGGGACACATGCCGCAGGCGTTGTGATCTCTGATAAGCCCATTGTTGAATATCTGCCGTTGCATCGTCCCACATCTGGCTCGGAGGAAACTCCCATCAAGACGGTGACGCAATTCGAAATGGGAGTTCTCGATTCCCTCGGCATGCTCAAAGTAGACTTTCTCGGACTCATCACATTGAGCGTGATGGCAAAAGCCTGCGACATGATCGAGAAGCGGCATGGCATCAAATTCGATCTGGGCAACATCCCGCTGGATGACCCCAAAGCCTTTGAGTTGATGGGCAATGGACAAACTGCCGGTGTCTTCCAGGTGGAAGGAGGCGGGATGACGCGCTGGCTCGTGCAGATGAAGCCCAGGACGCTGGATAACATCATCGCCATGGTGGCCTTGTATCGTCCCGGCCCGATGGCTTTCATCCCTGATTACATCGCGCGCATGCATGGCGAAGCGCCAGTGGAATATCGCCATCCCGCGTTGGCGCCAATCTTCCAGGATACGTTTGGTATTCCCGTGTACCAGGAACAACTCATGCGTGCCGCAGTCGAGCTTGCGGGCTACACACCGTCTGAATCAGATGAATTACGCAAGGCCATCTCGAAGAAGAACAAAAAGGACATTGACAAACATCGCGATAAATTTGTCAAAGGCGCGGTCAGGCAGGGGATGGAAAAGGATATTGCCGAATCGATTTACAACGACTGGGAAGAATTCGCGCGTTATGGATTTAATAAGAGTCATGCCGCAGATTACGGCGTCATCGCAGTTCAAACCGCATATCTGAAGTCACATTATCCCGCTGAATACATGGCGGCGTTGCTTTCGGCTTCAGCGGGCCAGACCGAAAAGGTTGCCTGGTATGTGGCCGACGCGCGTAGTATGGGTGTGCCTGTCCTGCCCCCTGAGATCAATACTTCGATGTGGGATTTCAATATTGAAGATACAGAAAATACAAACCGTTCTGCTCTCGGTGGTTTCCCCACTGCCGGGGACGGCCGCTTGAGCAAGGTGCCCGGTATCCGTTTTGGGTTGGGCGCGATCAAAAATGCTGGTCAGGGCGCGATCGAATTGATCATAAAAGAACGTGAGCAGAACGGCAAATTCAAAGGCCTCAACGACTTCGTACGCCGCGTGGACTTGCGCGCGGTCGGCAAGCGCGCGCTCGAATGTCTGATCAAAGTCGGCGCGATGGATGCATTCGGCAATCGCGCCGCGTTGTTAGCGTCGCTTGATCGTGTCGTGGCCATTAGCAGTAATCACTTCCGCGCGGCGGAAGCGGGACAAATGAGCCTCTTTGGAGCAGCAACCGGCGTTGTGGATGAGATCCGCCTTCCCGATGTCAGCAACGTGGATAAACGCGAGATGCTCAACTGGGAGCGCGAACTCATCGGCCTTTATATCTCCGATCATCCGCTTACACCGTACCAGCAAACTTTCGCGCAGATCGTCAGTTACTTCTCCGGTCAACTCGGTGAGGCGCAGCATGAAGAGAAAGTGCGTGTGGCGGGCCTCGTTACCGCTGTGCGTCCTTACATGACCAAGACCAACAAGCCGATGGGTTTTGTCACGCTTGAAGATATCCAGGGCAACATCGAGCTCGTCCTCTTCCCGCGCACATGGCAAAAGACTCGTGAGCAGCTTACCGTCGGCCAGATTATTATCGTTGAAGGCAAGGTAGATACTGGAAGCACACCTCCGAAAATTCTTGTAGACGAGATTCGGACTGAGATCAGGATACTTGAGCCATTGGACACTTCGACTACGCTCAGTACAAGTGCTTCGACTCAAGGCAAGCCGGGGCTTGATCCCGTTACTTCAGCGACTCAGCAACCGAAGCAGAACGGTTCGTTACAAAAGAAGATTCCGACTCAGCCGGGCAACCCGCCGCCGATTCG
>DATDRD010000624.1:0-2396 GCA_035291925.1 Anaerolineales bacterium | reverse complement strand
CTCAGTTTCTCTCCCGGAAGAGAGAGAAGCGATGTGAGGATAAAAAAAAAGAGCCGATAACGGCTCTCTTAATGAACGGGGAAGACTGTTAATTTTACGGCAGCAGGTCGCGGGTCTCGAAAGAAGCGGCTGGTCATTCCGCGTGATTCTACGCAGAGCGAGTGCTTTGTCAAGGGCGGGTTCGAGGCGTGTTCGAGGGTGAACTTCCGCATATAGAAATGCCAGCTAGAACATTGTACTCATGATGGCAACGTAATATTGCACCCAGTATCCGGGTAAGAATGAATTGCTTTATGATTTCCAGCGTAATACATTTACGTGTAACTCCGACACCATGCCCGTGATTCTCAAACATAACCCAAGTCCTTGCCGTTGCGCCGGGGATTTTTTCATCTCCCAATCAATGTTCATCCATGTTTATCTGTGGTTAAATTACATCACTGAACACTGACTACTGACCACTGGATACTGAACCATGCTCATTCACTCCTCCTCCCAACTCCTCACTTTACTGGGCGGTCCCCAAAGGGGCAAATCCCTCGGCACGCTTGGCATCATCGAAAACGGCGCGGTTGTCGTGCGCGATGAAAAGATCGTCGCGGTGGGCACGACAGCCGAACTTAAAGTCTCCTATCCGGACGAACCGACATTCGACGCGAGCAACTGCGTCCTCATGCCTGGCTTTGTGGACCCGCACACGCACGTCATCTGGGGAGGTGACCGCGCTAATGAATTCGAGATGAAAATGGCAGGCAAACCTTATCTCGAGATTCTCGCGGAAGGCGGCGGGATCATCTCAACGGTCAGACAGACGCGCACGGCATCCATCGAAACGCTCATCGCACAAACGCGTCCGCGTCTGCTGCGCATGTTCGCGCATGGCACAACGACTGTCGAAGCCAAAACGGGATATGGACTGCAAACCGCGACCGAACTGCGTCTGCTCAAAGCCTTGCTCGCCCTCGACGACGAAACTCCGCTCGATCTCTCCATCACTTTTCTTGGCGCGCACGCCATCGCGCCCGAATACAAAGATGACCCACAGGGCTACACCGATCTTGTTTGCGAAACGATGTTACCCATTCTCAAAGAATGGTGGGGGAATCACGCGCCGCGATTGCCTCTGCCATTTGTGGATGTCTTTTGCGAGGATAAAGCCTTTGACCTTGAGCAATCGCGTCAGATCCTGACCATCGCTCGTTCCCTGGGATTCCCGCTCAAGATCCATGCTGACGAGTTCGGCAACATCGGAGGCGCGTCTCTTGCTGTGGAGTTGGGCGCGGCATCCGCAGATCACCTCGTCAAGACTTCCGATGCTGACATCGCCGCGCTCGGTAAATCAGATACCGTCGCTGTGGCTTTGCCGTGCACCCCATTTGGACTTGCCGAGAAAGAATACACTCCCGCGCACAAATTGATCGAAGCTGACGCCATCCTTGCCCTCGCCACGGACTGCAACCCCGGCACTTCATGGAACGAGTCCATGCAGATCGCGATTGCCCTGTCCTGCCGCTTCATGGGACTGACCCCCGCGCAAGCCATCGCCGCCGCGACGATCAACTCCGCGCATGCCATCCGCAGGTCCGATACGATCGGCTCCATCGAAGTTGGCAAACAAGCGGACATGCTCATCCTGTCCGTGCCGGATTATCGTCATCTCGGTTATCGCTACGGGACGAATCTTGTTAAACAGGTAATCAAGCGAGGTCAGGTCTATTCAGTGGATGTGGGATACTATCGGACTGCATAAGTTCATTTAAAATCAGGTCATTGCGAGCACTTCGACTGGCTCAGTGTAAACTCCGCGAAACAATCTCCTCCTTCGCGAGGGGATTGCTTCGTCGCCCTTTTGAGCTCCTCGCAATGACATTCTAGGAGGTATTATTCATGCAAATAGACATTATTGGCGTGCCCATTGATCTCGGTGCGGACCGCCGCGGCGTGGATATGGGTCCCAGCGCGATCCGATATGCTCATCTTCACCAGAAACTGGAAGAGCTGGGATACACCCTTGATGACATAGGTAACATCGAAGTGCCCATTCAGGAAACATGCCAGATTACCGACCCCAAACTCAAATACATCGATTGCATCCTTCCCATGGCGCGGCGCGTGGCAGGATCGGTTGCCACATCCATTCAGGGCGGTCGCTTTCCGCTTGTGCTCGGCGGAGATCACAGTCTTTCGGTGGGTTCGATTCGCGGCGCGGCGAAACACCGCAGGCTTGGCATCATTTGGGTGGATGCCCATGCGGACTTCAATACTGCTGAAACAACCCCCTCTGGAAATATCCACGGGATGCCGCTTGCAGTGCTGTGCGGACTCGGTGACCCGCGCCTGGTCTCGTTATGGGACGAAACGCATCCCGTTCTGGACCCGAAACGGGTCGCCGTTAT
>DATDRD010000623.1:0-2076 GCA_035291925.1 Anaerolineales bacterium | reverse complement strand
GGCGGCGGCTTGATGGCCTTCCGCAAAAAGTATGCAGAAGGTGAAATTCCGGAAACCAGATTTCGAGATGTTGCCGGTGTGGATGAATGCCGCGAGGAACTGGTCGATATTGTCACTTTCCTGAAAGACAATTCAGTGTACCAGCGCATGGGCGCGCGCATGCCGCGCGGAGTGCTCCTGGTAGGGGATCCTGGAACGGGCAAAACTTTGCTGGCCAGGGCAATAGCCGGGGAAGCAGGGGTTCCGTTCTTCACTACTTCCGGTTCCGAGTTCGTGGAATTATTTGTAGGTATGGGCGCCAGCCGGGTGCGTTCACTGTTCAAGAAAGCGCGTTCCAAAGCCCCATGCATTATTTTCATTGATGAGATCGATGCCGCAGGACGGAAGCGCCACTCCAGTGGCGGAGGCGGTGAGATGGAGCAGGACCAGACTCTCAACCAATTGCTGGTCGAGATGGATGGCTTTGCTGCTTCTGAAGGGATCATAGTGCTGGGTGCCACCAACCGGGTGGATGTGCTTGACCCGGCTCTCACCCGCTCCGGTCGTTTTGACCGCCATGTGAACGTGCCGCGTCCAGACGTGAAAGGACGCCTGGCCATCCTGGAGGTTCAACTCAAAGATCGCCGACTGGCGCCGGATGTGAACCTGATGGATATCGCCAAGTCGACGCCGGGACTGGTGGGAGCGGATCTTGCCAACATCGTCAACGAAGCCGCAATCCAGGCAGTCCGCAACGGGCACGAGGAGATCACTGTGCAGGATTTCCAGGAAGCAGTGGAGAAAAACCTGACTGGCGGTATCCAGCAGAAGAGCCGGGTAATGAGCGAAGTCGAGCGCCGTACAATTGCCTACCACGAAGCCGGTCATGCGGTCGTCATGAACGAAACGCCACACTCCGACCCTGTCTACAAGATTACGATCATCCCAAGAGGACAAATGGGCGGCTTTACCATGTCGCTCCCGCAGGAGGATAGCCTGCTGATGTTCCGCAACCAGATCCTGGCACGCATCACCAGCCTGATGGGCGGCCGGGTGGCGGAGGAATTATTCTGTGATGATATTACCAGCGGCGCGGCCAACGACCTGAAAGTTGCCACACAACTGGCTGAGGAAATGGTCATGCGACTCGGGATGAGCGTTACGGGGCTGAGGGTGCTCAACCGGCCGGAAGGCTACGAGGCTCTTGCAGCGCCGCACATGGGCCAGAAAACCTTCGAAGCCATGGACGAGGCGATCAGTCAGATTCTGACTGAGGGGTATGGTGAAGCCAGGCGCATTCTGACCGAAAAGCGGGAGGCAGTCGAGCGGGTGACGCAGTCCTTGCTGGAACGCGAGACCCTGACGCGGGAAGAATTTATGGCATTGATATAGTTGACAGCCGTCTGCGCCATTGGAACCCGATCTTTCAGTCAAAGCGAAACAAAGTTTAATAAGAGCAGACCTCCGAGCAAAATCTCGGGGCCTGCTCGTGTCTGTGAGAGTGCCCGATAGAAGAATCTGTTTAAATGAATGAATCCAATCGAACAGATTCATCCCATTTGGTAAGGTGCGATGCATCCTCCGCGACAATGGAATGCGGGTTTTATTTGAAAAACATATATAATCAAAACAGGCGGTCAAATGGCAGAACTTTCACGGTTTTTTGGCATCATCATTCGCATGTTTGCGGAACATGCTGGCAGACATCACACTCCGCACTTTCATGCCGTGTATCAGGATTACGAGGCAGTATTTACGATCAATCCTGTGCAGATCCTGTCTGGCTCCCTACCCAGCAAACAATAAAGATTAGTAGAGGCATGGGCGGAAATTCATCTGGATGAATTACAGACAGCATGGACATTGCTGGATGGCGGCAAAAAACCTTCTTCGATTGAACCGCTCAGGTAATTTATGAGGTGAACTATGGAACATCCTATTTATCACATCACTGAATTCGAGATTACAGCCCACTATACTTTACGAATAAATTTCAACGACAATACAGAACAAACCATTAATTTCGAGCCGGTTTTGCGCGGTGAAATTTACAGCCCGCTCCGAGACTTATCGGTATTCAACCAAGTGAGACTCGAC
>DATDRD010000622.1:0-2250 GCA_035291925.1 Anaerolineales bacterium | reverse complement strand
TAATCCTTTTATCGCGGCATAAATTTCCATACGATTATTTGTTGTTGAACGAAAACCACCGCTTATCTCTTTTTGTCTTTTCTCATATGTCAGGACAATACCATAACCACCAGGTCCGCCAGGATTTGGATCGCATGCACCATCAGTATAAATTGTGACGTATTTTAGTTCGTCATTCATGAATACAAAATCGACTCTCATGACAGAGTATACGACGATTTTTCTCTTTTCTGATTTGTGTTTTGAAGTTGGTAAGATCAACCGAAATCCTACTCAAAGCCCTTGACTTATTCCCGATTAAGCCTATAATCGGGCGAAATACCTACAGCTAGAATGAATTCAATCTTCAGCCTCTCTCTTATTGTCGTCCTGCTTGCGGTCCTTATTATTAAGGATCAATTTTCGGTTAGGATGGCGAAGGTGAGAGTGAAGTAACACACACCTCAGTAAATGCAAAGAGCCGCCCTAACCACGGGCGGCTCTTTTGTATTATCTTGGCGAGGAACTTATGCCCGATCTAAAGAAGAACAGCCATGCAATTACCACCGGACCCAACCGCGCTCCCGCGCGCGCCATGCTCAAAGCAGTGGGATTCAGTGACGATGACCTGCGTAAACCGATCGTGGGCGTGGCAAATACATGGATTGAAATTGGTCCCTGCAATTATCACCTGCGAAGACTGTCGCAAAAAGTGAAGGAAGGCATCCGCGCAGCGGGTGGGACTCCGATGGAATTTAACACGGTGTCCATTTCAGATGGGATCACGATGGGTGCCGAGGGGATGAAAGCATCACTGATCAGTCGCGAGGTGATCGCGGATTCGATTGAACTCGTGGCGCGCGGAAATCATTTCGATGCCATCGTTTGTCTTTCGGGTTGTGACAAAACGAATCCAGGCGCAATGATGGCGCTCGCCCGGCTCGATATCCCTGGCCTGGCGTTGTATGGCGGCTCCATTAACCCTGGCAAGCTTGGGGAAAAATCACTGACCATTCAGGATGTGTTTGAAGCAGTGGGTGCGTATTCAGCCGGGAAAATCAATGAACAGGAATTTATGGATGTAGAAAATTTTGCCTGCCCGGGCGCCGGTGCATGCGGCGGACAGTTCACTGCCAACACCATGTCCACGATCATGGAATTTATCGGCATCTCTCCGGTGGGATTCAATAGCGTCCCAGCGATGTCTGAAGAGAAGGACCGCGTGGCATTTGAAACGGGGAAACTGGTGATGGAAATGCTGCGTGCGGATTTGCGTCCCTCCCAAATTTACACACGCAAAGCGATAGAAAACGCGATCACTTCCGTGGCGGCAACTGGTGGCTCGACGAATGCAGTTCTCCACCTCTTGGCTTTGGCGCGTGAAGCAAACATTGACCTGCACATTGACGATTTTGATACGATTTGTTCGCGCGTGCCTCTCATTACAGATATCAAGCCATTTGGCAAGTACATGGCGGCGGATATGCACGCCGCGGGCGGCATCCCATTTTTGATGAAGCGTCTTTTGGAAGGTGGATATTTGCATGGCGATTGCATGACGGTAACCGGTAAGACCATTGCCGAAGCCGCGCAGACAGGTGTGGAGACGCCAGGTCAGCAAGTCATCTATCCGGTTGAAACGCCGATCAAGCCCAATGGTGGTCTCGTCATTTTGCATGGCAATTTATCGGAAGAAGGCGGAGTGCATAAAGCCGCCGCGAACAATGTCAAACAGTTCACGGGTCCAGCGCGCGTGTTTGAGCGTGAAGAAGATGCGATGCTGGCTGTCACCGAGCAGAAGATCAGAGCGGGGGATGTGGTCGTGATCCGCTACGAAGGTCCCAAGGGAGGACCTGGGATGCGCGAAATGCTCGGGGTCACCGCGGCAATTGCGGGCGCGGGTCTGGGCGATGACGTCGCCCTATTAACGGATGGACGTTTTTCAGGTGCAACGCGCGGGATCTCAGTGGGTCACATCGCTCCTGAAGCGGCGGTCGGTGGAATGATCGCTTATGTTAAGGATGGCGACATGATCACGATTGATGTGGATCGGCGTGAATTGCGCCTGGATATTTCCAGGAGTGAATTGACAAAACGCAAGAAGGGCTGGCAGGCGCCGGAGCCACGCTATAAAAGAGGCGTGATGGCGAAATACGCTCGCAGCGTCTCTTCCGCTTCTGAGGGCGCGATTACGAATTAGTACATGTCATTGCGAGGAACCTCGCGCTGAGCGGAGCGAGCCGACAGGTGAGCGCAGACGAAGCGCAGGTG
>DATDRD010000621.1:0-2351 GCA_035291925.1 Anaerolineales bacterium | reverse complement strand
TGCGCATACTTGACTTTCTGGCTCTGACCCTTGCAATCGTCTTCGCCGCCGGTGGCGATTCGCCAAAACTAACCGGAGACCCCGACCGTGTCCGTTTTTTCACACGCGACATAGAATTTGATTATCCGAACTGGGTGTGGAACGCGACGTGGATAAAACTCGAACAGGGTGCACTGGGATTGCCTTACCTGTTCGACCGCGGCACAAACAAACAGATCGTATTCGAATACCTGCACGCCACGGAACAGCTCATACGAACCGAGATCCGCATCGAACAGATTTTTGCTGACCCGGCCATACAAGACAAAGACTCAACCAGCATGTTCCTGCGTGCGCAACGCGATGAACTCATTGCGCGCCAAAACTCCCTCGCGCCGCTGGCCGAAGCAACATTGCAAAGCCAGATCAGCGAAGCGCTCGCAGAACTCGATCTCACAACAGGCGGTCAGCCATTGCCGCCTGTCCTCTATCACATTTCCTCCACACCTCTGGCGTTGATCGTTTCTCCGCGAGATCACATTCACCAGATCGCGAACATCTCCGTCCTGCCCACACTCACGCTCGACGAACAAATTAGACTCGAAGGCGAAGTCGCGAAATCGCTGAATGTTTCCACGCTGACCGTCCCGATTGGCGGCGTGGGCGTATACCCAACCATGGTGACTGAAACCACTGACCTGCGCTGGACACTTGAAACCATCGCGCACGAATGGACCCACAACTACCTGACTGTTCGTCCGCTTGGGATCAATTACAGCACGACTCCCGAGTTACGCACGATGAACGAGACGGCCGCATCCATTGCGGGAAATGAAATTGGAAACTACGTCCTTCAAAAATATTATCCGGAATTACTCGTATTATCCGCTTCGTCTCCGCTCAGCGCCAGCCGGAACCAGCTTTCGTTTAATGAGCATCTTCCCCCTTCAAACGGACTCGACGACCCGCCACTGTTTGACTTCCGCGCCGAAATGCATGAGACGCGCGTCACAGCAGATCAACTGCTCACGGAGGATAAAATCGAGGAAGCGGAAACCTACATGGAAAAGCGCAGGCAGCTCTTCTGGGAAAACGGGTATCTGCTTCGTAAACTCAACCAGGCCTACTTCGCCTTTCATGGAGCCTACGCCGATGTCCCTGGCGGCGCGGCGGGAGAAGACCCTGTTGGCCCTGCCGTCCGCGCTCTCCGCGAACAAAGTGACTCCCTTGCATATTTCATCAACACCATTGGGCGGATGACTTCCTTCGAACAGCTTCAGCAGGCAATTGAGTAAGAGAGCGTGAGGCACGATAGACTGGACCCAACATGCGCAAAATCTCCGCTCTTATCTTTCTTTCTCTTCTTATCACTGCCTGCACTGCCGCGCCCGCATCACCTGCTGTGACTGCACCCGCGGTTCCAAGCCTTATTATCCCAACACCTCCCGCCTGCACAACCATCCTAGCTGAGCCCACACCGGGAGCGGACACTCCATCGCTCTTCCCAGCGGAGAGCGAGGAAGACCATGTACGCGGCGCGGAAATTCCAATTATGACGATCATGGAATACAGCGATTATCAGGACCTGAGAAGCGGCCTATTCGCGGAGGTAGTGGATCGATTGCTTGAAGAACATCCGGACGACGTGCGCGTGGTGAGTCGCATCTTTCCGCTGATCAGCATCAACGATAAAGCCGCCCTGGCCGCGCAGGCCGCGCAGGCTGCCCAGGAACAGGGTAAATTCTGGGAAATGCACGATCTGCTCTACGGGGGACAGGAGAACTGGGTCAAGCTGCCCGTGGAGGATTTCACACAATGGATCTACGCGCAGGCGTCGGCTTTGGAAATGAACGTGGATCAATTCAAAGTGGATTTGAACCGCGCAGACATCGTCGCCAGGATCCAGCAGGCCTGGGAAGATGGCCAGAAGATGGGTTTGCCGGGCACGCCGCTTGTCCTCATCAACGGGCAGATCTACGCCGGGCCGCGTGATTACAGTAGTCTAAATGACATCCTTCAATTGATCCTGCTCGGGAAACGACAATTTACATCCTGCCCACTCGTTACAGTTCAAAGGAACAAACAATATATTGCCGCCCTGCACACGGAAAAGGGCGATATCCTGATCCAACTGTTTGCAGATAAAGCGCCCATCACGGTCAATTCGTTCATATTTCTTGCACACCAGGGCTGGTACGATGACATCACATTCCACCGCGTCATCCCCGATCTCTTCGCGCAGACCGGCGACCCAAGCGGGACAGGGAAGGGCAATCCCGGTTATTACATCATCACTGAGTTTGATCCAACACTGAAGTTCAATAAGCCCGGAAGGGTTGCCATGGTCAACTCGGGCCCGGACACGAGTGGAA
>DATDRD010000620.1:0-2680 GCA_035291925.1 Anaerolineales bacterium | reverse complement strand
CTGGCTGCCGGCAGGAAATTTTCCCTGTTTGATCGCATCCTGGAGGGCCAGCACGGTCTGATCCGTTAATGTCGCGTGACTGGGGCGGCTGATGCGGAAGCGGGTGCTGATGGTTTTCTCCAATTTTGCCATCTAATCAACCCTGTCGCGTTTCAAACAGAGGGCACAAGGCCTCATAGAGTTTTACATAAGTGCCAAAGGTGTCATCGTAAATCGCACGATTTACGGAGGCGGGTTCGAATCGCTCTTTGATTCGGATCATCTTTTCGGCAGCTTCTTCAACGCTGGAGTAGAGTCCCACCGCTTTACCGGCCAGGATGGCTGCCCCCAGGGTGGCGGCCTCCTCGTTGGTTGTCGTGAGAACCGGGCGACCGATAATGTCGGCCTCCATTTGCTTCCAGACGCGGCTGCGCGCGCCGCCCCCCAGCGCTCGGACCTCGTTTACAGACACGCCCAGGCCCTCGATGACCTCAATATTCCGACGCACAATGAAGCCAACCGCTTCCATGATGGCGCGCGTGAAGTGACTGCGACCGTGTCTCAATGTAAAGCCGTAAAAGACCCCGCTGGCTTTTGGGTTTGCCTCGGGAGCCATCGCTCCCTGCAAGTGAGGCAACATGACCAGCCCTTCACAGCCGGGAACGACGCGAGAGGCTTCCAGCCCCATTAAGTCGTATGCATCCATTCCGCTGGTTTTGCTGACCTGCATCTCCATGACTGCAAATTCGTCACGGAACCAGCGCATCACAATCCCACCACTTGTGAATGTGTGCAACATGTACAGGCCGGGCAGGCCATGATAGTGACAGGGCATCTGATTGCCGGGGTCAAGAATGGGCTGATTGATGGTCGCGCAGATGGCGAGCGCCGCGCCGGTATTTTCACTAAAGATGCCGGGTTTGATGTTTCCGACTCCGATCGCACCGCAGGCCTGGTCCAGCGCTCCGGTGCAGGCGACTGTACTCGGGCTGAGTCCTAATTCAGCAGCGATATCGGGTCGCAACTTTCCGACGGGTTCGCCTGATTCTCGGTACTGAGGGAGCTGCTGCTCTGAGACGCCTAGCTCCTGCAGCATCTCCTTCCACCAGGCGCGCGTTTGGAAATTCCAATAACATGTCGATGTGACCAGGGAGCCTTCGCATACATATTCCCCCGTCAGCCTGTACAGGAAGTAGTCCTCGATTAGAAGAAATTTTCCTGTCTTTTCAAAAATATCAGGTTCATTTCGCCTCAGCCAGAGGATTTTGGATGCCGGCCAGGTGGGTACCAACTTAACTTGTCCGGTGATCTGGAAGGCGTTCCTGTGACCGAAGGTTTCTCCCAATGCATCTGCTTCATTCTGCGCCCGATTATCAAGCCACACGATTGCGCGGCGCAATGGTTTTCCATCCCGATCCACCAGGATCAATGTTTCTCCCTGAGCGGAGACTCCCAATGCTTTGATCTCGGCCGGGTTGACTCTGGAGTCTCGGAGTACTTTGGCAACTGCAGACTTAAAAGCCTGCCAGTAGGTTTCCACTTCCATCTCGACTGAATCGGCATCCGGAGTGATCAATTGATACTCTTCGGAGGCTTTGGCAATGACATTGCCTTCCAAATCATGCAAAGCACACTTGAGTGCCGAAGTTCCCAGGTCAAATGCCAGAATGCTTGGCATGATTTATTCGCCGGGTGCCCCCGCCCAGACCAGGACAGCTGTCTCCTCCCCAATGTTAATCAATGTATGCGGGAGACCCTCAGGAATCAGGATCGCGTCTCCCCCGAATAATTCATAGTACTTTTGTTCATCGAAAACAAGTACATGCCCCTTGCAGCAATAGAAAACCTCCTGCGAAACTTTGTGGCCAACATCGATGCTGCCTCTCTGTCCGGGCTGAAGGGTGGAGGTTCCCAGCCACATTTTGGGAGTCTTCACATACTCGCGGCAGAGCTCCAGCCCTTCCATGAAGGTCCGCGCCTCCGTAGCTCGGATGATCTGTGCCACTGGATCCATGCTTCCTTCCTTTTCTTTGAGCAAGTGCCGGATCTTGATTGCCAAAACAATTCGTCGGATTAGCAGGAAAAGGACAATTAAATCAGAATGTTGACGGAAAGAATGGAAATGTTTACAATCATGATAAATAGTACTATACTATGTTATGACGTAATACAAGTTAAACTATAGCAAATTCGTCATAAAAAGTCAAGAGGCTTATCGCGAAGACGTGATTGGAGGTCTGCCGGTGCCCCGGTTCGATCGATCGGACCCAGGAAGGTAGAGGGATCATCTCACAAAGAGTCAAATTCACAACGTTGTTTCGACAGGAGGCTGATTCAAAATGAAACCTGAATTTATCCTGATGCTTACCCATAACGACACAACTGTAAAAGAGGCGCTGAATATTTTTCGAAAATGCAAAGATGCCCCCGTTGAACATTGGGGATTCAAGGATGTTGGCTTGCCTCCCGATGAAATGAAGACGTTGGTGCATGAGATGAAGGCGGCCGGAAAAACCACCTACCTGGAAGTTGTTAGTCTGTCTGAAGAGGCGGGATTGCGTGGGGCTGGAATTGCTCTGGAGTCTGGTTTTGATGTCTTAATGGGAACCGTTTTCTTTGATTCCATCCTGGAGTATTTGAAAGGAAAACCGATCAGGTATTACCCATTTCCCGGACATATCCACAGTCATCCCAGTATCCT
>DATDRD010000619.1:0-2132 GCA_035291925.1 Anaerolineales bacterium | reverse complement strand
AGGAGCTGGCTGAAAAGAAAGAACCTGTAACGGCGCGTCAGGTGAAAAACGATGACGCTGAGGGAAGAAACAACTGCATAGGAAAGAGGGATGGAACCTGCAACGAATTGACCAAATAAGAAATAAAGGATTCCCCACAGAGTTCCGGCAGCGATGAACATGGATGAGCCCAACACCAGCAATGATTTCTGCAATCGCACGTCATCGCTGTCATTCGGGTCAATACCGATTCGTGCGACGGATGGGAGGATTCGTTCGATCAGTTTTTGGATCAAGTTGTTATCCCTGATTATCTCTAATACACCCTGGGCATTTCTTGCATACTCAGTTCTTGCGACAGTAGCAATAAATGAACTTTTGTTCTGTTCCGGAGGGCGTGTGATGTGTCTCGCAGGCACTTTCCACCAATTCGAAGGTTTCGCCGAACTCGCTGTGTAAACCCTCGGGGCTATAACGCACCACATCGAGTCCGCTGCAACGATCTGGCCCATCCGGAGCAAAGGTTGCGATGATCACGTGCCCACCCGTTCGGACCGCATGTCGAACGGTATGTATATAGCGCTGGCGATCATCAATTCGTGTCAGGAAGTGGAAGACGGCACGATCATGCCAGACATCATAGGTTTGATGCGGTAAGTCTGCTCTCGTAATGTCGGCCTCGATCCAGTTCACAGTAACGGCGCGAGCACCGAGCCGCTCGCGGGCCAGTTGAAGCGCGGTTGCCGAAATATCCAGGACAGTGATGTGTTGGAACCCGGCCGTAACAAGGTCATCCACCAGAGTTGAGGCGCCGCCACCGATGTCGATGATATCGGCTGTTCTTTGAATACCCGTATTTTGGATGAATTACAGGGAAAACCGCGCATGTTCCTGATACCAACTGACCTGAGTTGGCGCCTTTGTCTCATGGATGTGCTGCCAAGGTGTCTTTGCGTTCATCTCGATTCCTCAGTCCTCATCGTCACAACAATCTTCCATACCCACGGCTTTTTCAAAGGACTCTTTGCCCTCACTATAGGAGAAATAAATCAATCCCAGCGCGCCGATGCTGTCTACAAAGCCAAAGCCTGTGACCTCATAGATCAAACTTGACGCCAGCAAGACAAGCGACATGTAAATACAGACCATCGTGCAGTTCGCGTCCGCAAGAATGGGAGATGAGTTGAGCGCGCGCCCCACTTTGCGCTTGCCCACTACAAGTCCCCACATCACCGCGATGGATATGACCGAGATGACCAGCCCGGGCAATGTCGTTTCGGGTTTGTGCGCTTTGAATAGGTTATAGATGGCGGTGGCCGCCAATCCCGCGGCTAATAAATAAAACGATGTGCCCGTGACGCGCAACGCGGTCTTCTCGAATTGCGAGCGCGGCGTATCAGGCTGTTGGCGGATGCGCAGCACCATGGCGAGAATGCCGATGCCAGACATGACTTCGATGAACGAGTCCACGCCAAAGCCGAAAAGCGTGAGAGTCTCGTCACTGATGCCGAAGAAGATGGAGATTACTCCTTCAAGCAGGTTATAGAAAATGGTGAAGAGTGCCAGCCAGAGAGCGTATGTCCAGTATTTGTTTATGGTTGTTTGGGTCAAAATCGCCATTATTGCTCCTGTGGTTCGTTCATTACTTCAGCAATTCTCTCAGCGCGCCCAACAACAATGTGACATTCTCTTTGCGGCTCGAATATCCCATCAATCCGATTCTCCACACTTGATCCTTTAATGCACCGAAGCCCGCCGCGATTTCGATATTGTATTCATTGAGCAATCTCGCGCGGACTTGATGCGGATCAACTCCTGTTGGCACGTGCGCAGTCGTCAACGGTGGCAGGCGATATTCGACTGGGATGAATGGGCGCGCGCCGATTTCTTCGAGTCCCTGCCAGAGCATTTCAGAGTTGGCGCGGAAGCGTGCGATGGCATTATCGAGTCCTTGTTCTGTTAGCACGCGCAGACCTTCGGTCAACGCATAGTGCAAATTTGCTGATGCGGTGTGATGATATGCGTGTCCCCCCATCCAGTAATTGGCGTAGCTTTTCAAGTCAAGATAAAACGAAGCGACTTGTGATTTACGATTCTCGATCTTCTCCTTTGGGCGCGAACCAATTGTAATCGGAGCCAGTCCTGAGGGCACA
>DATDRD010000618.1:0-2221 GCA_035291925.1 Anaerolineales bacterium | reverse complement strand
TTCAACGACGCGGATTTGATTGGATGTCCCATCCGCGTGACGGTGGGAGAGAAAAACCTGAAGGAGGGAAAAATAGAACTAAAAAAGCGAACTGAAGCAAACAGCCAGCTTCTGGCAGTAGGGGAAACCGTGCCATTTCTCAAGAAATAATTCAATTGCTCCCAAATCGGGAACACATGGTATACTCAGTTTATGCGAGTTGTATCCCGCAAAATCCTTCGAGAATTTTGGGGGAAACACCCGGACGCTC
Source organism: Anaerolineales bacterium (assembly GCA_035291925.1). Classification (GTDB taxonomy): domain Bacteria; phylum Chloroflexota; class Anaerolineae; order Anaerolineales; family Villigracilaceae; genus Defluviilinea. The sequence goes on along the minus strand of DATDRD010000618.1, from coordinate 1,971 downwards.
GTCAGGCATTACAGGCATGGTATACAGATGTGAAGCACGCAAATTGGGAAAGACCCTCAGATATTAAATCCATCTATCAAACTGCCAGTTTCATTTCAAGTAACCGCGTGGTATTCAATATCAAAGGAAATAAGTATCGAGTTATCATAGTTGTTGAGTACCATTTTGGGGCTGTGTATATCAGATTTGTTGGTACACATCAGGAATATGATCGAATTAATGCAGAAACGATTTAAGGAGCAGGCGATGAATATTAGACCTATTAAAACTGAAGCAGATTATCAATCTGCACTTAAAGAAATCGAGAAGCTCTTCGGTGTCGAGCCAGGCTCTTCCGAAGGAGACCGATTAGACGTGCTAATCACATTGGTTGAAGCCTACGAAGATGAACACTATGCTATTCCTGCGCCCGATCCGATAGAAGCCATTAACTACTTCATGGAAAGCCGTGGGATGACGCGGGCAGATCTTGAACCTTTCATTGGTAGCCGCGCGCGTGTTTCTGAAATTTTGAATCGCAAGCGGCCACTTACGTTATCCATGATTCAACGGCTACATTCAAAGCTTGGTATACCCGCAGAAGTGTTAGTCAAGCCCTATAGGATGGCGATTTCTCATAAATTATCCCGCCATACTTCGTCGGCAGCATAATGCCCATTCAATGATCAACACCAAAGTCGGGCACTTCCCTCCTTCCAAACGATTTGGCCTGCTCGTGCACGGGATTATCATCCTCGTGCTGGCTGGCATTTCTGCATGGGGATTCTTGAATCTCACACGTACACAACCGGGACCGATGTTCGTGAACTATCTGTTGATGGGCATTCTTGCCTTTGCACCCATTCCCTTCCTGGGCTATCGCGCCTACGCCCTCCTGCGCGCGGATTACTACATTGATCGTGACAGCCTCGCCATGTTGTGGGGCCTGCGCGTGGAAGACATCCCTCTGACCGACGTGGAGTGGGTACGCCCCGCCTCAGATTTGAGTCATCCGCTGTCCCTCCCCCGCTTTCGCCTGCCTGGCGGGATCCTGGGAACCCGCCGCCATACAGACCTGGGCCTGGTCGAATTCATCGCATCTGACACCAGAAACATGATCCTTGTGGCCACAGCAAAACGTGTATTTGCAATTTCTCCAAAAGATGCAAATTCCCTCATCCGGACTTTTGCGCGCGCAACCGAGATGGGGAGCCTGCTTCCCGCAGAACCGAAATCGGTTTATCCTTCTTTTATTCTTACACAGGCATGGGAAAGCCCGCTCGTCCGCTTTACATGGGTAAGTGGATTGATATTGAACATCGGGCTGGTCATCTGGGTGGGACTGCTTATTCCATCACTTGGACAGATCTCGCTCGGTTTTAGTCCCTTCGGTGCGCCGCTGGAGCCCGTACCTTCCATTCGTTTGATATTACTCCCGCTCCTCAGCGGATTACTCTTCATCGCCGGCTGGGGCGCGGGACTTTATTTCTATCGCTGGGACATGCAGCGTATGCTTGCTAATGTCATCTGGATATCGAGCGCATTAAGCGGCCTGTTATTCTTAATTGCTGTATTATTCATCGTCACCGCACCGGTCTAAATGCAACTCATCTGCGGTATTATCCTTGCAATCATCATTTCCTATCTTGCTTATCGTGCGCACAGCCTCAACAAAAGTGGAGCGTTGACGGCGACGCTGATCGGCACGGTTATCTTTGGCATCGGCGGCTGGCAATGGGCGATCCTTTTGCTCACTTTCTTTATCACCTCATCTGCATTGAGCCGCGCGTTCAGAAATCGCAAGCAAGCCCTCAGAGAAAAATATTCCAAAGGACATGAACGCGACGCGGGTCAGGTCCTTGGCAACGGTGCGATGGCAGCGCTCTTCGCCGGGTTCCACGCGTTTTATCCCGAATCAATGATTCCCTGGATTGGATTCGCGGCATCCCTTGCCGCGGTCAACGCCGATACCTGGGGGACCGAGTTGGGAGT
>DATDRD010000617.1:0-2999 GCA_035291925.1 Anaerolineales bacterium | reverse complement strand
AAGACGGAAATCGCCATCCAACTCGCGGAGCGGCTCCCTTCGGGTGGCGAGATCGTCTCGGCAGATTCGCGGCTCTTTTATCGCGGCATGGATATCGGTACCGCCAAGCCAACGCGAGAAGAGCAGGCTCGTGTACCGCATCATTTGATTGATATTGCAAATCCCGATGAAACATTGAGTCTGGCAGTCTTCCAACAGAAAGCGCGCGAAGCCGTCGGCGATATTCATACACGCAACAAAATTCCGTTCCTGGTCGGAGGCACTGGACAATACATCCGCGCAGTGACTGAAGGTTGGAGTCCGCCTGAGGTTGAAGCTGATGAAAGGCTCAGGGATGAATTAGGAAGGATGAAGGATGAGAGAGGTGTTTTTTGGCTACACGACAAACTCAAGATCCTTGACCTGAAAGCCGCAGAGAAGATTGACCCGCGTAATTACCGCAGGACAATACGCGCCCTGGAAGTGATCATGACGACAGGCAGAAAATTTTCCGGGCAACGAGGTCAAACAGAATCCCCCCATCATCTCATTACCATTGGTTTGACGCGTCCGCGCCCGGAGTTATATGAACGCGTCGATCAGCGCATTGACAGGATGTTTGCGAGCGGGTTTTTGGATGAGGTGAAAAGTTTATTAGCCAAAGGCTACTCCCCCTCCCTGCCAACGATGTCCGCGATCGGGTATCGGGAGTGTATACGGGTGATCAAAGGCGAATTAAACGAAGAGCAGGCCAAGGCTGAGATCAGACGCGCAACGCGTATTTTCGTCCGCAGGCAGGCGAACTGGTTCAAGGAGTCTGATCCAAACATTAGGTGGTTTAGTGTTGAAGATAAAGTTGTTGAAAAGATCGAAGCATATATTCACAACACTGCGGGGGACGGCGGCTGGAGCATTTAGGCAACTTGAGGCCTAGAGGGAAGCAATTCCTTCCAAATAGTTGGAGACTCTTCGCTACGCTCAGAGTGACACGAGTTTATTGACTTTTGATTCCTCCTTGTATATACTAATAACAACCCAATAAAGAGGAGGCATCATGAACGACCGTCCGTGGCTTGCCCATTACGACAAGGGGGTCCCTCAGACAATTGAAATTCCAAATGCGCCGTTGTTCTATTTTTTGGAGGAGTCGGCGCGCAAATATCCAGACCGCGCCTGCACGATCTTCAAAGGCGCGGTCATTACTTACAAGGAGATGAATGCGATCACCGACAGTATCGCGGCCGCGCTCGTGGATATGGGAGTGAAAAAAGGCGACCGCGTGGGCATGTTCATGCCGAACACACCGCAGTTCGTGATGGCGTACTTCGGCATTCTCAAGGCGGGCGGCGTGGTGGTGGCGACCAACCCCCTTTATACCGCGCCTGAAATCGAACACCAAGCCAGCGACGCAGGCATCGAAGTGATGTTCGTGATGACCAACTTCTACAAGACGATCAAGAAAGCGCAGCCAAATACCAAGATCAAGAAGTTGATCGTGACAAATCTTAAAGAGACATTGCCGCCGGTTTTGCGGGTTTTGTTTACGCTGGCGAAAGAGAAAAAAGGCGGATTCCGAATCGAAGGCGAACTCGGCGAAGGCGAAGTCTGGATGAAGGATTTGCTGACCAAATACAAAGGCGCGCCGCGACCCGCCCTCGAGATTGGCCCCGATGATACAGCGATGTTCCAGTATTCGGGCGGGACCACGGGTGTCTCGAAAGGCGCAGTCGCGATGCACCGCAACGTCGTCGCGAACACTCTGCAAATCAAGGCTTGGATGGTCAACCTGGAGGAAGGCAATGAAATTGTGCTAATGGCGATCCCACTCTTCCACGTCTATGGCATGGTGGCGGGGATGCACTTCGCCATGGCCGGCGGCGCCAGCATGGTGATGGTGCCCAACCCGCGTGACCTGAAGGATGTGCTGGAGAATATTGCCAAATACAAAGCGACCATATTTCCAGGTGTGCCGGCGATGTATAACGGCATCAACAACCATCCTGATGTCAAAGCCGGCAAATACGATCTTTCTTCCATTAAGGCTTGTATCTCCGGCTCTGCGCCGCTCATGCGTGAAACCAAGGAACAATTCGAAAAACTTACGGGCGGTAAATTGTTCGAGGCATATGGACTCTCCGAGGCGCCCACCGGCACACATTGCAATCCATTGAACGGCGTGAACAAAACCGGTTCCATTGGAATGCCCTTACCTGATGAGGATGTAAAGATCATCAGCCTCGACGACGGCGAGACCGAAATGCCTTTGGGCGAAATTGGCGAAATCATTATCAACGGACCGCAGGTAATGAAGGGCTATCACAACATGCCCACCGAAACCGCCAATACATTGAGACAGATGAAAGATGGCAAAACCTGGCTCTTCACCGGTGACATCGCCCGCATGGACGAAGATGGCTACTTCTATATCGTTGACCGCAAGAAGGAACTGATCAAACCCGGCGGGTATCAGGTCTGGCCGCGCGAGGTGGAGGAAGCCCTCGCCGCGCACCCCAAGGTCCTGGAGGTCGGCGTGGCAGGCATCCCGGATCCATATCGTGGTGAAACAGTCAAGGCCTGGATCGTACTCAAGCCTGGCGAATCAGCGGATGAGGCGGAACTTAAAGCGTTTTGCAAGGAAAGACTGGCGGCGTATAAAGTCCCCACTCATTATGAATTTAGAAGTGAATTACCAAAAACAACCGTTGGCAAGATTTTGCGGCGTGAGCTGGTGAGACAGCATAAGGAAGCAGCACCGTGACGAGGTAGTCCGTACACGAGTACACAGTTGAAAGAAAAGAGCCTCCCGTTTTCACAGGAGGCTCTTCCATACGTGTTTACTTGTATGCTGAGTACTTCCTCACGCAACCTGCGGCGTGCCGCTCTTCTTGGGGAATGGCGGCGGGAAGATCGCTTCAAATTCTTCACGTGTGAGCGTCTCCACTTCGAGGAGTTTTTGGGCAACTGCGTCAAGTTGAAAACGATATTTCGTGAGCAGTTTCTTGGCAAGTTTATAGGAATCT
>DATDRD010000616.1:0-4007 GCA_035291925.1 Anaerolineales bacterium | reverse complement strand
GCGGGGTTATTCGGTGCGCGTGAGCTGGCCAACCAGGGAGCGCGAGTTGTCTTATTCAATCGCGACATTAAACCAGGCGGCCTTGCAGAGTATGGAATTTATCCCAACAAGCACACCATGAAGAGCGGTTTGCGAAAACAGTTCCGCCAGATAATGGACTTACCGAACCTCGATTATTATGGAAATGTGACCGTTGGAGCGCAGGGTGATCTGACTATTGATGATCTGCGCGCGCTTGGGTTTCAGGCAATTCTCGTCACCGTCGGGGCACAGGGCACAAAATGGCTTGGCCTGCCCGGCGAAGATCTCGAGGGGGTCTATCATGCGAAAGATGTCGTTTACTTTTACAATAGCCTGCCTCCCTTCAGTCAGAAACCATTCAGGTTCGGAAAACGCTGTGCAGTGATTGGTGCCGGCAACGTAATGCTCGATATTACCCACTACCTCGCCCGCGAGAAAAAAGTGGACGAGGTTATAGCGGTTGTGCGGCGCGGGCCCATGGAGGTCAAGTTTGATAAGAAGGACATGGAATACGTGATCGACAACCTGGATCAAGCCGCACTGGATGAGGAGATCAAGCGCATCACCCCGATCCTGCAGGCGGTCGGTCAGGACCCGGAAACTGCCGGCGCTTCGATACTGGAGGCCCTCCCGAAGGCACTGCCCAAGGTGTCGAACACACGTTTTCGTTTCGAGTTTCTTGCTTCTCCCGTTCAAATGATTGGTGATGCAGAGGGCAAACTTACACAGGTTGAAGTTGAAGAGAACATCCTTGTCAAGACCAACGGCGACACCAAAGCCAAAGGAACCGGCAACAGACGCCGGCTGGATGTCGAAACGGTCATCTTCGCCATCGGTGATAAAGTGGACGAATCCTTCGGCCTGCCGATTGAATGGAATGAATTCGTCAAGAACAAAAATCCGCGTTTTCCGATTGACGGTATCTCTTTTGAATCAACCGTCGAGGGCATTTTCGTGGGAGGCTGGTCACGCCAGGCAAGCACGGGCCTGGTTGGTTATGCCCGCAAGGATGGCACGAACGCGTCGAAAGCGGTCTGGCAATACCTACAACAAACCAAACAATTGATTGAGCCAAACCTGGAGGCGGTCACTGCGAAAGTCAGGGGCCTGGGCAAGCCCGTTGTTTTGAAGGATGACATCAAGAAGCTCGAAGCTGTGGAACTCGCCGAAGCCCAAAAACGCGGTCTTGAAGCCTTCAAATTTGACAACAACGATGACATGTTGCAGGCAATGGGGTTGAAAGTACCAGCATAACGAAACATAAATCTGACAGGTCTTGAAGACCTGTCAGATTTTTAGAATCCAATTATGAAACTCTCAGACACTGAATTTCGCGCCATGAACACCTGGTGGCGCAGGTGGGGACATCAACATTTTGAACTGCCGTTATTTCAACATCTGGGCTTGGATGTGAAAGATAAAGAGGTTCTTGAGATCGGCTGTGGAAACGGCTATGGCGGATATTTACTGAATCAGCTTCAGCCGAAGAGTTACGTCGGCTTGGACGTGATGGAAGAGCAGATCGAGATTGCGTGAAGGAATTATCCGCAGTACAAATTGCTCGTTCAAGATGCGACGGACTTAAGCCAGTTCGCGAACGCCAGCAAGGATATCGTCATCATCTTCGGCGTTCTACATCACATCCCTGAATGGTGTAAAGTGATTGATGAGATCACGCGCGTACTGAAACCCAATGGAAAATTATTTCTCGAAGAACCGCGCGGCGTGGATATCAAATTCCTCGATTTCTTCTTCCGCTGGGGACACCGATTCCGATTTTGGGTTGGAGGTAATGGAAGAGCATCTGAAATCACGCGGTTTCAAATTCCAAAAACAATGAACGCCGCTGTTGACGATATATTACGCGCAGCAAATTCATGGCTCCATCTAATGTTTGAATTAACCATCTGCAAAGTATATTACTGCAACCGTTTATTCGGCGACACGCTTCTATATGGCGTTTTGCGCATTTGAATGTGGTGTGGCATCTATCAGGCAGAAAACGTTTCTGTCCCTTATATTCGTCTGGATTTCATTTACCGTCTCCAATAATTCGAGTGCATAAGCCGAAGAAAACCTGCTGGCATGTCTCAGACATCAAACCTTACCGCAAATTGTGTTCATCATTGATCGCGACCAATAAACTCCAAGCTACTCAAGATACTGCATAATGCACGCAGAACAAGAAATACATTTTTACTCCTATTTAAGCACGAACCCAACAAAGCCCATATAAGTCCTTAGGCTTATTCCTCCTCCCGCCGGAGCATAATAGAGTATATCCGTGCCCGTTGTACGAGCCAAAGCACTGAGCGTTACATGGCAAAGACCATAATGGCAAACAGGCGCTCCGACTTGAAGCAACAAAGTCTGATTTGGCTGTAGAACACGCCAAAGTTTAGTTGCCACTTGAACTTCTGTATGTCAAACAGATCGGCAACAGCCACGCCAACTTTCATCGGCTCGCCATCGGGCTCGCCTGTAATGCTCATCAGTCCGCCCATTGCCTGGATGATGAAGTCATAACCGGGTCGGTCACGCAATGGCCCCGTCTGCCCGAAGCCGCTAATCGAGCAATAGATCAGATTCGGATTGATAACGGAAACTGACTCAAAGTCCAGGGAGAAGCGGGATAAAGTCCCGGGCCGAAAGTTCTCGACCAGCACGTCACTTTGTTTTGCAAGCTTATGGATGATCGCGCGTCCTTCGTCTGTTTTGAAGTCAACTACAACGCCGCGCTTGTTGCGATTGACGCAAAGATAATATGCACTCTCCCCGCTCGTAAACGGCGGACCCCAGCCGCGCGTTTCGTCGCCATCAGGCGATTCGACTTTGATGACATCGGCACCAAGATCGCCAAGAACCATCGTACAATAAGGGCCAGCGAGCGCGCGGCTGAGATCAAGCACACGGATTCCATTCAAGGGTCGCATAATTCTCCTCAACAGAATATGTCATTGCGAGGGCGATAGCCCGAAGCAATCTCCTCATTATTGGGGATTGCTTCGTCGCAAAAGGCAAGAGCGCTCCTCGCAATGACATAAGCATAATTTATGAAACGCGATTTATATTTTAACAAACCACTCATGAACGCGGCGGGATCGTTGGGATTCGCGCCAGACTTCCGAAGTCTCGGAGACTTCGGAAGTCTAAATGCTTTCGGCGCGTTCGTGACATACCCGTTCTCTCTTCGTCCGCGCCTGCCAGCCGCCAAACCAGAAGTGATCGAATACCCGGGCGGATTCCTGCTCCACACAGGCTTGCCAAATCCGGGATTGAACGCGGGGCTAAAAAAATATTCAGCCAAATGGTCACGCGCAGAATTGCCCATCATCGTCCATCTCATGGCAGATCGCCCTGAAGAGACTCAACACATGGTGCGCATGTTGGAAACGCAAGAAAACGTGATGGCTGTCGAACTTGGCTTCGCTCCCCTGCTTGCAAATGATATTTTGTTGCTGACACTTGAAATGTGCGCGGGTGAATTGCCGTTGATCTTTTCCTTGCCCGTTGAGCAGGTGTTGAGTTTAGGGCCGCGCTTGATGCAGGAGGGTGCACAGGCAATCAGCATCTCTGCGCCACGCGGGGCACTGCCCCTCACCCCTCGCCCTTCTACCCTTACGGGCACACGCCCGAGTGGGAGAGAGGAACTGATTACTGGTCGTTTATACGGACCTTCCCTGTTTCCTAAATCACTGGAGACAGTTTATTCCGCTGCGAAACTGGGATTGCCGATCATCGGCGCAGGCGGGGTGTGGAACAAAGAAAACGCCGACGCGATGTTAGCGGCGGGCGCGCTGGCAGTGCAAGTGGATGCGGCGTTGTGGAATCCCGCTTCTAGTTTTTCGGCTCCAACACTATGACAGGAATTTTTCGTCCAGCGCGGGCTTTATATTTTTCATATCCCTCATAATACGAAAGTGCCAACTGCCAGTATTTCTCGCGTTCACCCCCTGCGGCTTCGCGCGCAACGTAGGTCTCTGTCC
>DATDRD010000615.1:0-3495 GCA_035291925.1 Anaerolineales bacterium | reverse complement strand
CCTGCGGGGCGGGCAGCGCGTCACAGACCCTCAGGCTGAATCCCGTTACCGAACGCTGGACAAATACTCACGCGACCTCACCCAACTGGCGCGTGAAGGCAAGCTCGATCCCGTCATCGGACGCGACAACGAAATTCTGCGTTTGATTCAAATCCTTTCACGCCGCACAAAGAACAACCCGGTTCTCATTGGTGAAGCAGGCGTCGGCAAGACCGCGATTGCGGAAGGTCTCGCGCAGCAGATCGCCAACAACGATGTGCCTGAAATCCTTTCCGGCAAACGCGTGGTCGCGCTCGATCTCGGCGCAATGATCGCAGGCTCACGCTTCCGCGGCGAGTTCGAGGAACGACTCAAAGCCGTCGTGGAAGAGATCCAGCGCGCGGGCGGCGACATCATCCTGATGATCGACGAGTTGCACACCGTCGTCGGTGCGGGGGCCGCTCAAGGGGCGATGGATGCGTCCAACATGCTCAAGCCCGCCCTGGCACGCGGCGAGTTGCAGTGCATTGGCGCGACCACGCTGGATGAGTATCACAAGTACATCGAAAAGGACGCCGCGCTCGAGCGACGCTTCGCACCGATCTACGTGGAAGAACCGAGCGTGGACGACACGATCAAAATGCTGATGGGATTGCGCGACCGCTATGAAGCGCATCACAAAGTACGTTATTCGGATGAGGCGCTCGTGGCCGCGGCCCGGTTGGCTGACCGCTATGTGACCGATCGTCGTCTGCCCGATAAGGCCATTGACCTGATGGATGAAGCCGCCGCAAAATTGCGCGTGGCTTTGTATTCCATGCCGCCCGATCTCAAAGCCATGAAGACCGAAATTGACAAAATGCTGGCCGAAGAAGAGCAGGCTGGCCTGGAACGCGATTACGAACGCGCCGCGCAGAAGAAATCCGAAAGGCTGCGGCTCGAAGAGGAATATCACGAGAAGCGCGACAAATGGGAATCCGAACACCAGCTCGATGAAGTGGTGGATGTGGACGACATCGCGGCGGTCGTAAATCAGTGGACGGGTATCCCTCTGACCCAGATGATGGAGACCGAGGCCGATAAACTGCTTCAAATGGAAGCGCGTTTGCACGAACGCATCATCGGGCAGGAGGAAGCCATCCATGCCGTCTCGGATGCGATCCGCCGCGCAAGATCGGGGTTGAAAGACCCGTCACGCCCCATTGGTTCGTTCATCTTCATCGGGCCGTCGGGCGTTGGCAAAACGGAACTCGCCAAGGCCCTGGCCTGGTTCATGTTCGACGATGAAGAGGCGCTGGTGCGCATTGACATGTCCGAGTATCACGAACAGCACACGGTCTCACGTCTCTTCGGCGCGCCTCCGGGATACGTCGGGTATGAGGAAGGCGGTCAATTAACGGAAGCCGTTCGTCGCCGTCCGTACCGCGTCCTGCTGTTCGATGAAGTCGAGAAGGCGCATCCGGAAGTCTGGAACGCGTTACTGCAGATCCTGGATGACGGCCGCATGACGGATGGTCAGGGCAACATCGTGGATTTCCGCAATACGGTACTGATCATGACCTCGAACCTGGGCACCGAGTACGTGAGAAAAGGAGGCACTTTGGGCTTTCTCCAGCCAAAGGCATCTGATGAGGAGCGCGAATCGCACGACAAGATCGAGAAGGCGCTCAAAGGCGCGTTCCGGCCCGAATTCCTCAACCGCATCGACGAGATCATCATGTTCTCGCCGCTCACGCTCGAGCAGATGGAAGAGATCGTTATCCTGCAAATGAAGGAAGTGCAGGACCGCCTGAACGAATACAACATCACCGTTGAATTGACCGATGCGGCGCGCAAGTGGCTCGCCACGGAAGGTTATGACCCTGCCTTCGGCGCACGCCCATTGCGACGCGCGATCCAGAAACATGTCGAGAGTCCGCTATCCGTGGAATTGCTCAGTGGCAAGTTCAAGGATGGCGCAACGGTTCAAGTGGATGTGGACGAGAAGAACAACAGGATCGTCTTTCAAACATCCGAGCCGGTAAAGAAAAAAAGCAAACAACACGTGGAAGCGTAAAGTGATGTGGGAGCAGTTGAACTGCTCCCACATCTTTTTATTCCGCAAAATTCCTAATCACAGGTTTATCAATTCAGTGTAAGATGAAAGAAATATTTTAGGAGACTTTTATCCATGGCAACAGGTAATAATCAATCTTCAACCGTGCTGAAGATCGTCGGAGCGATCATTGGCCTTCTCGTGATTTGTTCGTGTGTTGTAATCGTCGCAGCAGGTGTGATCGCCTACCAGGCGTTCAGGCTGGTACCACCTGAGATTAGCACGGCTATTTCCCCCACGGAAGAATTTACAACTCCTGTTCCCATCCCGACCCTTGAACGGCCGTCGACAGACTCCATTTCGACAGAAACGCTTGAGACACTGAATCAAACCCTGGTTCCGGAAAATGATCCCAATGAACTGGCATGCCGCCTGCAGGCAGTATGCAATGTCTCGACCACAGTGCAGGCCAAACAATATCAAGTGGGCGACAGGGAAAAGTTCTGGGTATCAAACACAGATACAGCGGAACATCGTCAGGGTGACTTTACCCTGCTTTATATTACGCCCCATGCCTATTTCTGGGCGGAGGAAGGCGTGGATGTCAATGAGAGCGACATGCAAGCCCTGATGGATACATTCGAAAACAAGATCTATCCGACAGACCGCGAATTCTTTGGAAGTGAGGCAAATCCCGGTGTGGACGGCGATCCTCATATTTATGTGCTTTATGCAAACGATATTGGAAGCAATGTGGCAGGATACTACAACTCGTCAGACACATTCAATCCATTAGTCAAAGAATTCTCCAATGCCCATGACACTTATGTGCTGGGATCCAATCAGGATCTGGGTGTTGACTACACTTATAGTACGCTGGCACACGAGTTTGTACATATGATCCAGAATGCGTCCGACCGCAACGATGCAACCTGGATGACGGAGGGCTTCGCAGAAGTCGGCGCGTTTTTGAACGGCTATGATGTCGGCAGCGCGGATTTCGCATATGTTCAAAACCCTGACCTCCAGTTGAATGCCTGGGCGGATAATTCGTCGCCAGATTTTGGTTCGCACTACGGCCAGAGTTTTCTGTATCTGGCATATTTCCTTGATCGCTTCGGAGAAGAAGCCACGAAGGCTCTCACAAATAACCCGGAAAACGATTTGGCCAGCGTGGACGACACACTTGCTCAATTGAATATCACAGACCCGCAAACGGGTCAGCCCATCACGGCCGATGATGTATTCATGGATTGGGCGGCCACGATGTACCTGATGGATGGATCTGTTGGCGACGGGCGTTATGATTACAGGAATTATCCCAATGCCCCACAATATTTTCCAACTGAAATCATTTCGAGTTGCCCACAATCGCTGGGCGGCTCGGTCAACCAATACGGCATTGATTATCACCCCATCAACTGCGCAGGTGATTATACTCTGCGCTTCGACGGCTCCACTGTGGTTGGGCTTCTGCCCGC